>JAPUFZ010000163.1 GCA_027293245.1 Gammaproteobacteria bacterium | reverse complement strand
GGAAAAGCTATCCCAGACCAGCACCACGACCGGGCGCGGACCCAGCATCGACCACATGGCGATCTCGAAAGCACCAGTATCCGAGCCAGGCACGATGCCAAGCTTCCAGTTTGCGGGCAGATTCAGCAAAGCATGCGAACGTTCAATCGCACTGGAAAGACGCTTCTTTGGATTTTTGGCGCGATGACTGCGCCCAAGGAAACGGGTATCGAAACGGGCAATGTTCCAACCCGGGAATTTCTTGCATGGCCCAGAAGAAAAGCGTGGATCCTGTGGACGCAGGCACGGTTTTTCGGGAAAGCCGCTGGCTTTCTCGTTCATTGAATAACCTCTAGTTATCGGGTGGTTTGCTCCACCAGGCCCGGACATCATAGCACTATGAAACCATGCGTGTAACCGTGAAACACGCATAGCATAGATTCCCTGGGGAGGCTTAGTGCGAAGGATGGGTGCAATCCATCATCCTGGCTTTGCGCCCAATATTTTTCTGCTTGTTTAGACTTGATGGGTTGCACCCAACCTACGAATTGAAATAGCTTCAGAGATGCCCTCAGCCGGTGCTTATCGATCCGAAGCCTTGGCGGAACCGTCGGCGGGAAGCTCCTGGTCCATCACACCCGCCGCCCCTGCAATTGCAGTTGCGACCGCAGCTTTAGATTCGGCCGGCGCAACCGATTCGACCAGAACCCGGCGCGGCGCAAACTGGATCCCATTCTCCTCGAATGCTTTCTGGATACGCGTAAAGGCTTCACGTCGAATCAGGAACTGCTGTCCAGGTATCGCGGTAAACTTGCAACGGATAATCAATGCAGAGTCATCCATGCGATTCACGCCCTGTGATTTCAACGGCATTAACATGTTGGCGCCGAAGACCGGATCTTCCAGCATCTCTATTCCAATATTTTTTATGATTTTGCGTACCTTATCGATATCGGTCTCGAATGACACGCGTAATTCAAATTTCATTATCGCCCAGTCTCGACTGTAGTTGGTAAGGCTCTGGATCTCGCCATAAGGTATGGTGTGTACCATGCCGTTGTGATGGCGTAACTGGAAAGAACGGATCGAAATGCGCTCGACGGTTCCCCTGATCTCGCTGATAGAGACATACTCACCGACCCGGAAGGCGTCATCCATCAAGAAGAAAAGGCCGGATACAATGTCACGTACCAATGTCTGCGCGCCGAAACCGATCGCTATGCCGACTATTCCGGCGCCGGCGATTAACGGGCCGATATCTACGCCCAGCGCCGACAAGGATAGCAGGACCGCCATCACGATCATGGTGATCTTGATGAATATACGGAAAATGGGTAACACGGTTTCCAGGCGCGTGCCGCCGAGTCCACCGCCGTCACCACCGCCTCCAGCCCCCTCATCCTCATCGACCGGACCTTTCTCGTCACTAAGCTTGCGCTCGATAGCTATTCGGACCACACCCCAGATAGCCCAGATCAATACCAGGGTCAGGCCTATTTCGAACATCGCCGAGGCTACTCTCTGACCTACTAACTGGGCAACAAAGAATTCCAGGTTGATGTCCCACAGGCGCACGAAGATTATCAGTATAGCCAGAGAATATAATACACGGGCATAACGTAAAGCGGTTACCAGGTAAACGGGGTTTGCAATAGTCTCAGGTATCTGCCTGTCATCTTCCGACCTACTCTCAACCACTGATTCGAACCCCGATGCTTCAGCCGACTCCGCATCTGCCGGCTGCTCCTGGTCTTCATCTTCCAGGTCTTCATCCTTGGCAAAAAAGCGTGCAATAAGCTTTTGCAATGCGATATCAAGATAGGGTATGAATGAAAACAAAACCAGGCTGCCTATGCCCGGTACTAACGAGGATTCACCCGTCGCAGCTCGCTTTCCGATAGCCATAAACAAGATCAGTAAAATATAGAAAATCGCCAGTACCCACCAGACGCGGGCCAGGCCTTCTCGGGCACTGCCTGGTTCCACATCCGGTCCGGCAATCAACTTTGTACCATAGCGGCGTAAGCGCAATACCAGTGCTATCAACAGCCCGATGAAGATCGCACTAAAAAATAAACTGGGCAGTAACAACGCAGAACCATCGAAACCCAGGTCGCGGGCAATTGAGCCAAAAGGCACCATCAAGGACATCACTAGAGCCAGCGTCCAAAGCCAGATACCGCGTGCAGCAGCATCGTCTACCGGAGCCAGTCGGCTCGCAGGCTTGCCCGGCGACACCAGAAGATTTACCACCAACAAGGCGATTTTTATATAGACGATATACCAGAGCGAATTCTCCCAGAGTATCCTCGTAGCTTCGACTTCATTGCTGGTCACAGCCAGGAAAATTGCTGCACCGGCCACAAATCCGCCGATCTCGACCAGTCCCAGCACCGCTTTTAACAACACTACAGCTATGGTCTCTCTCGTCGAGTCGACATCTTCGAGATTACGTCCTACGTTTCTGAGTAAATGTTTTACCAGGCGCTCGACAGCCAGGCCGACCAGCAACAGCCCCAGTAGTTGAAATAAAAGATACCCGTCACTGATATTACCGTTGTCGGTTATCTGCTGCCAGATCGAAATCGGCAGCGCGTAAACATCACCGCCAGAGGTAAATACCCGTTGCAGCGAGTTAGCCGCCACTTCAATACCCTTTCTAAATTGACCGATATAAATCTCGGCTATGTCGTTATCTGAGCTCTGTGCCGCGGCGGCCAGCTTATCAAGCTGATTAATGATTAATTCGCGGACCTCATCGTCAGACATTCGCGCAACCAGGTCGCGTACTTCTTCCCGGGTCAGGTTTTCCGGCCACTCGATGGTAGGGGATGGCCCATCACTATTGACTGGCATTTGAGCCGATACGGGTACCGAGGCTACCAGCAACATAAATATGGTTGAAATCGCGGCAACCGAGCGTAGCTGCCGAAGAGTTTGTGCGCCCAGGCTTACCATGCCTTCGGTTAGGTTTATTTTCATGATTAGTATCCGTGCCAATGGCAATGGCGGCAGTATAAAAGCCCAGTTTCTAAAAAACTATTATTATCGTCGATGTCTATAATATGCGGACCATGCCTGAACTCAGAGATTATTGCCCGCGGTGCTTGTTTAAGTCACTTTCGCTTAACTGAATATTTTTTGACAGCTGCCTTGCCGTCTTCTGCAGCTCATGCGACGATCCCCCTACTCGCTCCAGGGCATCTTTGACCCTCCTGAGTTCGTGCTGCAGGGCATTTATTTCTGCTACCAGCGAGTCGCCCAGCGATTCTAGTTCGCCGGGGTCACTATCATTTTTTTAGTCGGCATATTGCTGAAATTTGATCATTCGCAAGCACCCGGACTAAACCCGGATACATTTGCATCCGAGCATGCCGAGCAGGCATTCGAATAGGTCTTGTGCTGACTGTCGCTCGTGAGTCCGCAAACCGGATCGTATTGCATCGTGCACACCTGCGGACGCGGGTCTTCGCATGCGACTAAATCGGCTCGCACGACCGTGGTTTCTTGCGCGAGCGGCGTCTGTGCACAACCAACCGACGCAAAACCAACCAGCAGGACGAACAGCATTTTCCATTCACATCGCGGCATCTTTCTCTCCTGATAAACGACTACCCGGTTGGGTCTATTTCCTGACTCATACTTGGCCAAAATTAAAGAGCGCCATACTTTAGCGTGGTAGCCACTATTATTTCGATAAGATCGAAATTGGACTCAGCGCTGATGTCTTCAAAATAAACCGTACCTGGCCAGGGAAGCTCTCTCGAATCATAACCGTTGCCGGCGATGGATTGGGCAACCTTTTTAATCGCTTCTACGTAGCCACTGGATATGGCCTCGATATCCTGTTTTGCAATCTCCAGATCACCAATGCTGTTACGGTCGATCTGGGTGGCGCCAATACCTATAAACAATGGGATGTTATACTTGATCGCTTGCTCCACATAAAAAGAAACGGGTGTTCGATCATCAGCGAGACGAATCACATAATCAGGGCAAACGCTATTTTTTAATTCAAACAATTCAACTAGATCGACCTTCTCAGAGTCACTTTTTACAAGACTCCGGCGCCTCTTTGACGAAGAGCTTCTCTTGTTAGCCTGGGTCACGTAGTCGCCGCGGTAGTTGGCATCATAGACGCGTTTGCCCCAGGGGTTTGCGGCAATTAGCCGTTGAATTGACCGGATAGCCATATTTTTACAGTTCAGGGGGCCGATAAAAAAAGGCGATCCGGAAGCATCGCTAAACTCGACCCAACCGCTGGGGTACTGACTGAAAAAATGATTCATCCAGGGTTGGAGAATAGTGTCCGCGAGGTGATCGAGGAATCTATTAACAAATTCGGGTTCATGGGTCAGGGCAGTGATTATTGGTTCCTGTCCGTAGATATCTGCTGCCAGGCTATAGGGTGCTGACAAATGTAAAACAGGATCGAGACCCGTTAAACGCACATAACAGGCTAAAACCTCATCGATCACTTTGGGGATGCCTGTTTTCATATCGGGTGTAGCGACGTCTTGCCAGTTACCGGCATCGGCTAACGGCATCTCCGGGTCTGTGCCAGGAGAATATTGATCCGAATAGATCATGGCCTGGCCCAGGGCTTCGGCGGTAAATCCATAGACCGGCCAACTGATATAAAGCTTGGGCATACCCAGTAATTTTTGCGTCATTAACGAGGTACGCACAAAACGCTCGGGGCCTTGCTTGTAAAATTCTGCCGCTGTTACCCCATATAACCGGTACATTATGGTTAGCGTCATCAGATCTACCGGACCCGCGACATGAACCGCATCCTGCGGGGCTGGCTGCTTGAAAACCTCGTCGTACTGCCCCTCTATCGTGGCGTCCATAATATCTTTTAGCCGCTTCGTTGCCTGCGGATCATTCGCTTGCCAGCGGGCCAGCAAATGGTTGCCTGCAGGGAATTTTAATTCTTTAAATGGCATGGTTGTTGGCCTCTTTGCAGGTACTAATGGATGGTTTAAACACTTTGTTGTTGGTCTCCTAATATGGGTAAGAGATTATTTTGGTGCTTAAGGTAGAACTTGATTGCAGGTGGGATGTTGAGTAGAGCATAAATAATTCAAGAGCTCAATAAGTAGACGTATTGCGACCACCTTCTTTGTAATAGCGCCAATTAAGCAGAGATTTTAGGATTCCTGGCTAACAGAGAATCTTTTCCCGTTTCGGATCATAGATCGCCCCTTTCACTATCGATGCCGAACTCCGCTCACCAAAAGCCTCGACCATAAATTCACTCTGGTCGAGGATATCTACCGGCAGGTATCCAAGCACCAGACTCTTACCAGTCGAGTAGCCGAAGTTGCCACTGGTAGTTTGCGCAACCACCCTGTCACCGGAAAAAATAGCTTCACCACCGAACACCGGCAAGGGATTATCCAGAGCGAGGCATACGAGTTTTTGCTGAACACCCTCCTGCCTGATCCTGGCGAGCGCCTCTGCACCAACAAAGTCTCCCTTGTTCCAGTCAATCAGGAACTGTAATCCAGCCTCATAAGGGTTGTAGTCGGGAGTAATGTCAACGCCCCAGGCCAGGTATCGCTTTTCCAGGCGCAGACTGTCGATCGCACGGTAACCAATATTACTGATACCGAATTCCTCACCAGCCTGCTGCAGTTCCTCGTATACATACTGAAGGTATTCAGATGGAATGTAGAGTTCCCACCCCAGTTCACCGATATAGGTGACCCGGTAGGCCAGGGCCGGCGCATAACCGATCCTGATATCCTTTGCCGCCATGAACGGGAATGCCTCATGACTGACATCATCGTCACAGACTTTCGCTAGCACTTTGCGAGCCAACGGTCCCGCCAGGTTTATCACGCCATAGGCTGAGGTAATATCCCGTATCTCGACTTCGTTAGATTTTACCAAATTGGATCTTACCCATTGCTCGCCCTGGCTACGCCAGGAATTGCCATGCTGGGACAGGTATTTTTTCAAGCAGGTTTCGATCCAGTGCCGGTCGCGAACACCGAGCCCGGATCCGGTGATCAACCAAAAGCAATCTTTTGAACGACGAATGATGGTGACATCGGCTTCGATGCCGCCGCGCTCGTTGCACAGTTGCGTGTAGGTTGCTCCACCCGGTTCCCGGTCTACGTTGGCCACTGCCAGGTATTGCAGAAAGCCACAGGCCCGGGGTCCGCTGATTTCAAACTTGGTGAAGGATGACATATCGATCAGGACCACGGCCTCACGGGCCGCCAGGTGCTCGCGGCCAACGGTGATGTCCTGTTGGGGCCGATCGAAGCCGTAGACATCCTGTTGTGGGATATCCCCGTAACTAAACCAGTTCGCCCGTTCCCAGCCAAATTTCGAGCCGAACACGGCACCCTGCGCTTTCAAAGTCGTGTAAAGCGGACTGCGTCGCACGCCACGAGCCGACTCGAGTTCCTCGCCCGGCCAGTGGATCGCGTAGTATTTGCTATAGCTCTCGACCGCCCGGTCATGCAGGAATCGCGCACCGGCATGCAGTGGACCAAAGCGACGGATATCAAATGCCCATAAATCGAGCCCGGGATCGCCATGCATAATCCAGTTGGCAAGCGCCTTGCCGGCGCCACCCGATGCAGCGATACCGGAAGTGAAGGCACAAGCCGCAAACAAATTGCTCACGCCCGGTACCGGGCCCATGATCGGTTCGCCATCGGGCGAGATTGGAATCGGTCCATTGATGATAGTGCGTATACCCAGCTCACCGAGGACTGGCAGGCGATGCATGGCGGGCTCAAAAAACTCTGCCAGACGGTCCATATCACCATCGAATAAAAAACGTTCGTTCGCCCAGGGAAAACCTTCTATCGGATTAACCGTGTTGGTTTGCCGTTCCCATCCGCCGATGGCCAGCGCACCAGGCTCCGGCTTGGCATAGAAGCCGCCGTCAGGATCGCGTAGAGCCGGCAAGTTAGCGGGTATGCGATCAGATTTCTCGGTCACCAGATATTGATGCTCGACCACACCGGCAGGAATCTCTACCCCGGCCATCCAGCCAACCTGTCGTGCCCAGAGCCCCGCGGCATTGACCACTGTTTCCACCTTAATGCTACCCTGTTCAGTGACTACCTGGGTGATGCGATCACCATCACGTACCAGGTCCTTGACCATGACACCCTCGAAGATACGACCTCCGTTAGCACGGATACCCTTTGCATAAGCCTGGGTCAGGCTATTCGGGTCTATGTATCCGTCCGCCGGAATAAAAGCGGCGCCCACCAGATCACTGGTTTCGATAAGCGGGTGAACATCGCGTGCCTCGTTCGGTGTCATCAGGTTCATCTCAAACCCTACCGCCTGCGCGGCGGAATAAGACTTGAGCAGCTCCTTCCAGCGGTCTTCGGTTTGCGCAAGCCTGAGGCTGCCAAATTTGCGCCAGTCCGGATCCTGGCCGGTTTCTTCGGCCAAAACGTCAAACAGCTTGACGCTGTCGTTCATCAGGCTCATCAGGTTTTGCTGCGAGCGAAATTGACCGACCAGGCCGGCCGCATGCCAGGTAGCACCTTCGGTCAACCTGGACTTTTCAAGAAGTACCACATCTTTTTCACCGGATCGTGTCAGATGATACGCAATACTGGTACCAATTACGCCACCGCCAATGATGACGATACGGGCGCTTGTGGGAAGTGAGGCCGCCATGAGCTGATCCTGTTGGGATGATTACTTAGCTAATTCTTCTGTCGACGACGATTTGAACGCCGACTGCGCTTTGGTACCTTGCTGCCAATATCCAGCCGCTTCCAGCCTTCCTGTAACTCGGCCTCACCGGAGACCATGCCTTCGAATTCAGCGCGGACACGAGCATCGACTTCAGCATCAAAGGCAAAAGAATTGGGCAGGGAAAGTATATCAAACACCTTGTTCAGCGCGCGCTGCTGGATAGTTGAACTACCCTCCAACTCCCAATGCTCGCGTAGCTTTCGGTCTGCCAGTTCGGGCATAAAGGTTGCCGTATGCATACGTTCCAGGGTCGCAGGATTTGCCGCGAACATGCCCGCCGGGCCGGTTTCCTTAATTTCCTTCACCGAGGCGGCCTCCTTGTTAAATCCGAACCCTTCGCGCACGCGCTTTATCATCAGTGCAATCTCGTTGTCGATTGCAAGCTGACCAAAATCGAAGGACATCAGCGCGTCCTGCAGGCCACCCATAACGATAAAATCAGCACCCGACATTGCTCCCATTAGCGGTGACATACCTTTTTCGAAACCCGACTGGGCATCAGGAACCTTGGAATTTGTCAACCCGAGATAGCCACCCGCGGGCACATTATAAAAGCGCGCCATTTGACAAACGGCTGAATTCATCATGCCGATTTCGATCGCACCCGGCGCATAGGCACCATCGCGCATATCGGCAAACACCGGTAGAAAATTAAATATTTGAGCCGTTCCAGCTTTGGACATTTGAGCCAACGTCGCCGCTGCCAGCCATTCGGCGTTCATGATGACCAACATTCCGGACAGGGTCAGCGGGGTACTGAGTCCACCCATCGGCGCGATCGTGCCGTAGGCTGTAATACCTTTTTCAGCAAAGTACATCAAGGTATCGGTGCTGTCGAAATCCATCGTCAAGGGCGAGACGATCGAGCAATATCCGAAATTAATAAAGGGGCGCTCCCAGAAGGCTTCTTTCGAACCGGCAATGAGTTCACCCAGTTTGATCACCTGATCGGCTTCGCGGATATTGTAAACAGAGGTCCGGACCGGTTTGACGCAGTTCTTCAGTGCCGTGTAGAAACGGGTCAAGCTGAATTGGTCCCTGGGTGCATCATCAGCGAGAGTTGAAATCGAAAACAGGTCAAAACCCGGCAAATGGTTTACCAGGTGAGCGATACGCGCAATATCATCGGACCTCGAACGGCGTGTCACTCCGGTCACGGGATCGACAATATCCGGTGCCGAACTTGCGGTTGCGAAAACCGGCAATTCGCGCGGAAAAGTAATATCAAAAGCGGGATCTCGGCCGCGCAGGGTGATCGTCGGCGGTACCAGGGCCCGGTACTTTTCGACAATGGCTGAAGGTATGCGTACCATCTCGGTTTCGTGATCGACTATCGCACCATGTTCGGCGAAGCGTTTGCGGGCTTTTTCATTGCGAACCAGCAGGCCAACTTCCTCAAGAATTTCAAGAGAAGACTCATGTACGTAGCGGATATCGGCGTCAGTCAGGAAGGAAAAGTAGTTCATTGTACCTGGGTCCAGTTGTGTAGTTCCAACGCGAACTTTAGGTAGGCGCATGGCTTGCGTCAAACAATAAATAATGCCAATATCTATAAGTAAAACTTATGTGACAATAACGCTTGAAACGTCCACGCTTAAATATTCTGCGAACTTTTGAGGCAGCCGGTCGCCGCCTGAGTTTCTCCCTTGCCGGCGAGGACCTCAATATCTCCCAGGCCGCGGTCAGCCAGCAGATGCGCCAGCTCGAGGCCTATCTGAACACGGCCCTGTTTATCCGTCATCACCGCAGATTGTCATTGACCAGCACCGGCCAGGCTTACCTGGATGCAGTTCACGAAGCATTAGACCGCCTCGATTCGGTTACCGATCAGTTATTCCCAGGCCAACACCATCAGACCGTGTCACTTCATTGTACCTCTGCGGTTGCAGCACTTTGGCTGGCGCCTCAACTCAGGCCTTTCCAGGTGTTACATCGCAATATTCAGCTACGAATCAAAACCCTTGATCAAACCCAAAACCATCATAAGTTACGCCCCTCGGATCTGGAGATATTTATACCCGGGGAAGCCGCCATTGACCCAGATGCATCCAGGCTTTTTACCTCGATAATAACGCCAGTATGCTCACCCGACCTGTTTGCTGACAGGGAATGGCCGAAGCAAGCAGACGGCCTGCTCGAATTCGGACTGATTCATGTGCTGGGCTACGACGACGACTGGCACCGATGGTTTCATAAGTACCTGCCGAATGATGTTGATGTCTCACACGGATTAATGGTCGACGGTTCGCTTATCGCCATAGAAGCGGCGCAACGCGGAGATGGCATCATGCTGGGCAGACGTCCTTTTATTGATAAGCACCTGCAATCCGGGGGGCTGGTAGAAGTTTTTTCCAAACCATACTATCTCTATGCAGACTACTATTTGCGACAACCGCCAAAAGCTACTGTGCGACGCGAGTGTAGAATAGTGGCAAACTGGATTATCGAACTGGCTGCACGAAGTTCACCCGTTGATCTTGAAGGAACAATTGCTCTTTGACCAGAATTAACGCCCTGTCATTTTAGCGGGTAGCCAGGTCGCTATTCCGGGAAAAGCAGTGAGCAATACTATCGCGGTGAGCAATAATAAAAAGAACGGTAGCGCATAACGTGCTATGCGTAAGATATTGATTTTTGTGAGACCCTGGATCACGAACAGGTTAAAACCAACCGGGGGGGTTATTTGCGACATTTCAACCACGAGCACGACGTAAATACCGAACCATATCAAATCTATCCCGGTGCGTTCGATCATGGGCAGTACGATGGATGTGGTTAAAACAACGATAGAAATACCGTCGAGAAAAAACCCGAGTACCATAAAAAATAATGTGAGCACCAAAATTAACATGACCGGGGAAAGTCCCATTGCCGAGATCTGCTCCGCTAGCAGGCGCGGGATTCCGGTGAA
>JAPUFZ010000162.1 GCA_027293245.1 Gammaproteobacteria bacterium | reverse complement strand
GTTCGAAGTCCTTAACAGATACGTCGGCGAGGAATCCGAGTCAGCCCAGATTGATGCCGACAAGCGGTGTGTCTTTCTCTACCAGGGCCCTGCCAGCGCTCAGCAGCGTACCGTCTCCACCGAGCGAGATAACCAGGTCTGACCGATCGACCAGTTCCTCTATCGAGAGGGTTGGAAAATTTTCATGTGAAAAATCAGAATCCAGGCAATGCACCGGTACATCTGCGTATTTGCCAAGTGCTGAAATGATCAGTTTGACAGTCTCCAGATGAGAATGGAGGTCCTGACGGACTATCAGGCCGATGGTATTGAATTTTACTTGCATGGTTATAGAAGAAATCCGGATAATGTCGACATTTGCGCGCATTCCTCTAGAATTTAGTCAAGAAATGTGCGCGCGATCTTTACTGATTGCGATTTAAAGTTACAATTTACCCCTTAACCAACAATATTTGCAATATAACAGACCCGATGGCTGAAAAATACGAACTTGATCAACGAGCTCAATATCTGTTGAAACAGCTCATTATCTCTTATACCAGGGATGCACAGCCAGTGGGTTCAAAAAACCTTGCTGAATTATCCGGTCTCGATGTGAGTTCGGCTACTATTCGCAATATCATGTCCCGGCTGGAGTCGCTGGGTCTGATCGATTCGCCGCACACCTCGGCGGGTCGAATACCGACCGACGCCGGCTATCGCTTTTTTATCGACAGCTTGCTGGAGGTAAATGACCTGGGTAGTTCGGCCCGCAAGGCCATTTCAGATTGTTTTGGTACCGACAAGACTTCAAATGACCTGATCCAGAGCGCATCCGATATCCTTTCCAGCATCACCCATTTGACCGGCATCATCAGTTTAACCCATTCGGCGCCGGCAGAAATTCGACACCTTGAATTCATGCGCCTGTCTGAGCGTCGAATATTAGTGATTCTGGTGATAAACCAGGACGATGTGCATAACAAGGTGATCCATGTCGATCGGGAATATAGCGATCTGGAATTACACCAGGCGGCACAGACGCTGAGTCGATATCTGATCGGGCGGGACTTTGCGAGTGCGCGTAATCAATTGATGGAAGAATTGTCGGAACTGCGAAGTGACGTTAATTCGATCATGGAAAGCGTGCTTAAAGCAATGGAAGAAATATGCACGGATAGCGGCCAGGATGATCTGGTAACCAGTGGCGAGTCGAACTTGCTACAGTATGCTGAACTCACCGATATCAATAAGTTACGTAATTTATTTAACGCATTTAATGAAAAAACAGACTTGCTTAAATTACTCGATGGTTGTACTTCGGCGGATGGTGTTGAAATATTTATCGGTAGTGAATCAGGTTATTCGGTGTTGAGTGATTGCAGCGTACTGGGGGCTCCATACCAGGTGGATGGCACAGTCGTCGGTGTGCTGGGGGTCATAGGACCGACACGAATTGCCTACGAGCAGGTAATACCCGTGGTCGATATCACGGCAAAATTATTAAGTTCAGCCTTGAATACACGAAAATAATCCATACATTGTAGCTCACCAAATTAGTCTACCGATGCTCCGCCCCGGCGCGGACTCAGTGGATTTTATCATGATAAATAATGACCTGGTGTCATCGTAATCGCGGGGTAAAGCATGTCATCTAAACAGCATCGAAAAAAGGAAAATAAAGCAGCGGCAGCTAAGCGAGCGGGTGCAAAGCACGACCAGGAATCAGATCATGATCCTGAGTCTGCCACCAGCGTCGAGATTACTGCCGACGCTGCGGCCGAATCCGAGACTGAAAATGGCGAAGAGAGCGTAGAGCAGCAGTTAGATCGGGCCCAGTCGACCATCAAGGATTACTGGGATCAGATTATGCGGTTAAAGGCTGAGATTGAAAATAATCAAAAGCGCGCCGCACGAGATATCGAGAATGCGCACAAGTTTGTACTGCGAAATTTCGCTGAATCCCTGCTACCGATAGTTGATAGCATGGAAATGGGACAACAGGTGGCAAAAGCAGAAAATGCGAACCTCGAAACTATTGTCGAAGGCGCGCAGATGACCATGGACATGTTTATCCAGGTACTGGAAAAGAATGGCTTGCAACAGCTGGATCCGGTCGGGGAAAAATTTGATCCGGAACAACATCAGGCCATTAGCATGATCGAAGCTGATGACGCCGAATCGAATACAGTCATTAGCGTCATGCAGAAAGGATTTCTATTGAATGACAGGCTGGTGCGACCGGCGATGGTAGTGGTTGCGAAATAGAGAAATTGGGAAAACATCTCAATTATTGAGGGCTAAACTGGCAATCCCGGGATAATTTCTAAATTTCTTTAACCTTATATTTAATAATGACTTGAAAGGTGGAATTTGAGCCATACATGGTGAATAAGTTAAACCATAAAGATTATCTGGAGTATTTAAATGGGCAGAATTATAGGAATCGATCTTGGCACCACTAACTCGTGTGTTGCGGTAATGGAAGCTGGCAAACCGAAGGTTATCGAAAATGCCGAAGGCGATAGAACCACACCTTCAATAGTAGCATTTGGCAGCAGCGATGAAGTTCTGGTGGGGCAACCTGCCAAACGTCAGGCCGTGACAAATCCGAGCGACACTTTATTCGCGGTCAAGCGACTGATCGGCCGTAGTTATGATGAAAAAGCGGTGCAACAGGATATCTCCCTGGTGCCATATAAAATCATCAAGGCCGACAATGGTGATGCATGGGTTCAAGCCAAGGGAAAACAAATGGCACCGCCTGAAATTTCTGCGCGGGTATTGCAGAAAATGAAGAAAACTGCTGAAGACTATCTCGGCGAAGAAGTCACCGAAGCGGTAATCACAGTACCTGCTTATTTCAATGACTCGCAACGCCAGGCAACCAAAGATGCCGGTAAAATCGCGGGTCTCGAGGTCAAGCGTATCATCAATGAGCCACCCGCGGCCGCGTTAGCCTATGGCATGGACAAGGCAACCGGTGACAAGACCATCGCAGTGTACGACCTCGGCGGTGGTACTTTTGATATTTCCATCATCGAAGTCGCTGAAATCGACGGTGAGCACCAGTTTGAAGTGTTGTCGACTAATGGCGATACCTTTCTGGGCGGTGAAGATTTTGATATGCGCCTGATCGATTACCTTGCCGACGGTTTTAAAAAGGAACAGGGTATCGATTTACGTGGTGATCCCCTGGCCATGCAGCGCCTGAAAGAAGCAGCGGAAAAGGCAAAAATCGAGTTGTCATCGACCCAGCAAACCGATGTGAACCTGCCATACATTACCGCCGATGCATCGGGCCCCAAACACTTAAATCTAAAGATTACCCGTGCCAAACTCGAATCTCTGGTAGACGATCTGATTGCGCGCACGATTGACCCTCTGAAAGTCGCTATTGAAGATGCCGGTGTTTCGGTTTCTGAAATCCATGACATTATCTTGGTTGTCGGTCTGACCCGTATGCCGAAGGTACAGGAAGTAGTGAAAAACTTTTTTGGCAAGGAG
>JAPUFZ010000161.1 GCA_027293245.1 Gammaproteobacteria bacterium | reverse complement strand
CCTCCCTTCGCGAGTTTCTCCAGTAATTCAAACGCGGGTAATTCACAGTTAAGCGCGTCGACGGGCGGATGGGGTAGAGGCTGTTTCCATCTGAGCAAAGTCAGAATGGTCTGAGGCTGCCTGTGTATTTCTACTAGCATTTGCAATGGGTCGCGGTAAAATCGTGGAATTTATCGATACCGGGTCAATCATGAATTCCAAGCTAGACTGGCAGTTTCCAGACCTGTTGGCCAGGGCCTGGTGGAGCCTGGTAAAAACTGACTGTCCGGCAGACTGGTTTGAATTGCTACCCGAACTTGATTTTGATCGTCCAGATCGGTCTCTCGAACCTCAATCCCTGGCGGTTCTGGATTACCTGCCTCGGCTTGCTTCCATGGCAACGGCACCCTACCGCGGAATTATCGATAGCCTGATCGAAGCACAGGCAAACCTTCGTTTCGGTCAAACCTATTCAGAAGCCGATTTTGGTGCCGAGTTTTTGCGTCAATACGGCTGGATTAAAATACTGGGACCGGATGCTTACTGGCATAGCAGTCAGCTAGCGAGTGGATTTTTGATTCTCGGCAATGACGTTACCTATCCGCAACACTGGCATGAAGCGGAAGAAATTTACCTGCCGATATCGGGAAATGCCGAGTGGTATCGTGAAGACCAGGGGTGGCTGAGACAGCCGGTTGGTACGGTGATTCATCATAGCGGTGGTGTTAAGCATGGTACGCGAACTATCGGTGAGCCGCTTATTGCGCTTTACCTCTGGCGTGGTGGTGACTTAAATCAAAAGTCGGCTATTCAATGAATTCCAGGAAATCAAATTTCGAGAAGTTTCTTGAGCAGGATAAACCGATTATTCTGGATGGAGGTCTCGGTAGTGAGTTGAATGACCGGGGTTACGACATATCAACACCACTCTGGTCAGCCGGGCTTTTAATCGATAGCCCGCAGGCGATTATAGATGCACACCGGGCCTACCTCGACGCCGGTGCTCAATGTATCACCAGCGCCAGTTACCAGGCCAGCATCACTGGATTTGCGACGATTGGCCTGTCGCCGGAGCAGGCGAAAGAGCTGTTTATTAAGTCTGTCGATCTGGCGAAATCGGCGGTCGATGAATTTCTTAAACAAAACCCGGATTGTGGATACCAGCCACTGGTAGCAGCGAGTATTGGTCCTTATGGTGCCTTTGTGGCCGATGGCTCGGAGTACAGCGGCGACTATGGGGTTGATAATGCGACCCTGCTGGAATTCCATCGTCAACGGCTGATCTGGCTGGATGCGGCCGGTGCTGATGTGCTCGCCTGTGAAACGATTCCCAGTATTCAGGAAGCCGTGGTATTGAGCCAGTTGCTGGAACAAGTAAACACGCCAGCCTGGCTTAGCTTTTCCTGTCAGGATGAACGACTCCTGAACGATGGCAATACGCTAAGGCAAGCGGTTGCCCTGTTTGAGCATCATCCGCGAGTGCTTGCTATAGGCGTAAATTGCACGGCTCCGCAATTTATTCAGTCGTTAATCGGTGAAATCAAGTCTGCTTCCTGGGACCGGGCGATTGTGGTTTACCCTAACTCCGGCGGACATTATGATGCCGATGATAAAGTCTGGCACGGCATCGAAACCCCGTTAGAATGTGCAGCTGCAGCCCGAAGCTGGTATGAGGCCGGGGCAAAAATAATAGGTGGTTGTTGTCGGATGGGTCCGGCGCATATCCGAGAGATGGCGCGCGAATCTGGTGCTAAATTACAATAGTTCAGCGCAAATCGTTATTTTGATGTGTAAGATGAGTATTAAATGCCCTACTGGAGACAATTGACTGTTTAATGGCTTTATTAATCGATATTAAATATCCCGACTGGATGGAGGACGAGGAGTTACTCGAAGACCTCGTCAAAATCTATCCGCAGGGTGATATACGGTGTAGCGCGGCGCCTGGGAACCTCGACGAAATCGAGATGTTAGCAGTCAGCAACTACGAACCCGGCGAGGCTTTGCGTTATCCCAATTTAAAACTGATTCAAAAAACCGGTGCCGGGGTCGAGTCGATTCTGGCTGACGAATCCCTGCCCGAAGTGATCCAGGTTGCGCGCCTGGTAACCGATACACCGGCGCATGAAATTGCCGAGTATTGCCTGGCAGCGGTGTTACTGGAGCAACGCCATTTTCGTTTATATAGCAAAAATCAGGCGGGCTGGTGCTGGCAGACGACTGCACCGCGTAGGTCAGTTGAAACGGTTGTAGCGGTACTGGGTCTTGGCGTGATCGGCACTATTACGGCACAGAGGTTTATCAATAATTATTTCCGGGTGATCGGCTGGAGTCGCAGTGAAAAAGAGCTGTCAGGCGTCGAATGTTATTTCGGTGAAGATCAATTGCCCGCAGTGCTCAAGCTCGCGGATTATGTAGTAGCGATATTACCGTCGACCCCGAAAACGGTACATTTGTTCAACCATGATAAATTTTCACTCATGAAGCCAGGATCCGTAATCATCAATTGCGGAAGAGGGGACTTGATCGATGAGGCTGACCTGGTCCAGGCGCTGGACGATGGCAATCTTGCCGCGGCGATTCTCGATGTCATGCAGACCGAACCCCTGCCAGTAAACAGTCCGCTGTGGTTGCACCCGAAGGTGGTGTTGACACCGCATGTCTCTGGCTGGCATCTGGGCGACGCAGTTAACGACATTGCTGAGAATCTGCGGCGCCTGGACTGTGGTGAAACGCCGCTTCACCTCGTCAACCGGCAACTGGGTTACTGAGTCCATGGCTGATCACCGAACGGACTTGCAAAATAAAATACACGCTGCGATTCCGATGAGCCAGGCGATGCAGTTCTCGATTAAAAAACTGAGCTCACGCTCGATTCTGGTTCATGCACCGCTGGCGCCGAATGTGAATATTCACGGTACAGGTTTTGCCGGCAGTATTTATTCGATTGCCGTGCTCGCTGGCTGGGCATTATCGACGCATATCATGGATGTATTGGCTATGGATGGTGATCTCGTCGTTAGCAAGGCTGAAATCAGTTACCGGGCGCCGATCACCGGCACGATCGAATGCCGTGCTGTTGCCAGCGAAGCAGAGTGCAGGGAATTCCAGGATTATTTCAACCAGACCGGCAAGGGCAGACTGTCGTTAACGATAGAGGTCGGCGATGCTCCGCACGCGATATTGCTGGGGACTTTTTATGCGGTAGCCAGGGCCTGTGGCGAATAAAAAATGAGTGGTGGTGGAAACCTGATTCCGGGACCTTTCTTATCTGGGTCATTATCTGTGCTCAAGATAGCAGAGGTCTACCCCTGGGTAATTGAGTTGCCCGGCGACCACCCATCTTCTCTATCTTAGTGGCAAACTTATTGTCTCCCAGCGCCCAGCCCTTATTGGTGGCGTCGCGAATAGTTTGGAGTTCGGCAGCGCTGATACGTTTTTTAAACAGCGAGCGATATACCTGGTAGCTTTGTTGCCGGCGCGTGGCTAATTGACTGTATAGCCGATGCTCGGTAATCAGTGGATCTTCATACCCCATTGCATTGTATCCATAACTGCACCAGTCATACTCCCTCGGATGCTTCACCATTCCGGCCCGTACGGGGTTAAGTTCTATGTATCGGCTACAGATGAGCAAATACTCCTTGCTGTCGAGAATTGTCGCCCGGTAGCGTCCCTCCCATAGTGTGCCACTACTCGCGTATTTGTTGTTGAAGTACTGTACGTACTTGCGCCCGAGTGATTGTAATGTTTTAGGTATGCTTTGCCCGGTTGCCGGACTGGCAAGCAGGTGCACATGATCAGGCATTAAGACATAGGCGTGTATTTTTAACCGGTTGTTTTGCGCCGAGTTGAGCAGGCATTCCCAGTAAAATTCGTAGTCTTCGTCATCGATAAGAATATCCTGACCATTAAGCCCGCGCTGAATGATGTGCTGCGGTTGATTTTTGATAGTGTAGCGCGGTAGTCGGGCCATCTGGGTCGGGTCTCGTTAGGTTATCTGGTCGGGGTTTATATCAGGTCGCGTTTAATGGTTTTTTCCCAACTACGCTGATTAATCTGCTGGTCGGATTCAAACGCTGTAACCGTAGCATTGATGTAAAAATTATCCGTGTCGCAACTAAAACTGCTTTCTGATTCGGTCCGAATCGTCCAGTCGCCACGAGACATCCAGCTTATGTATAAACTAGTGGCACGGTAGCTCAGGGGATCATCGTTGTTGATCGACCAGCATTCCTGGTGAAGGTGCCGGGTACGTAAGCCATGTCCTGTAATTTCTACTTCACCGGTATCGTCGATTACATGGTAGTGGGTTTCGCCTTTTTTCAGATCATGCTCGATCCAGCGTTTGTTTTCGGCAGGCGAATGGATTTTATAATCTGGCAACGGATCGGGATTTTCGGGTTCGGGGACGTTGAAGCTGTCATCGCCGGGTCGTATCGGCATTGCGATCGAGGCATCGGGGCCAAGTTTTATGGTTGCGGTGGTAACCACCGGTGGTGGCATAATCATCGGCCAGTAGCTGGTCGAGATGGAGACGCGAACCTTATGTCCCGGTAAAAATAGATATCCACATTCGTTGAGCTCGATTTCGACTTTTTCAGCCTTGCCGGGAACCATCGGTTGTGGATTTTCGTTGCCATTTCGATGCGCCAGGTTGAGTACCCCCCAACTAACCCTGGTAACGGTTCTATCGGGATGAATATCGTTCAGACGCACTGCGATATTACCGGCAGGCTGGTCTATAGTTACCGTGAAACGTAATTTTGGCCGGCCCAGTATTTCGATTGATTTATGTAGTTTACTGGTTTCGAACACGAGTGAGCCGGAATCATCGTGGCGTTGATCACCGGGCATTTCAGATTCGGGTTTGAGGGTGAATATTTCTCCACAACTGCTGCCGCAGTCCTGCGGTGAACAAACCGATTTTTCACGCGCGGCGCCGGGGATATCGAGCAACTGGCGGTTCGGCGCCAGGTAAAATTGTCGAAACCTGATATCGGCGGATGGTAGCTCCGCTTCGGCGACCCAGCGGCCCGGTTCGACTTCGCGGCGCGGGAGCGGACGCACGTTTTCGGATATAAAAGCCCGATAAGCGGGTAGATCTTCGACCTGGTTATCGATATTTTTTAACCAGCGGTCCCACCAGGTAATCGCTTCACCGAGAAAGTCCATGCGTGGCTTCGGCCAGGCAATATGTGGGTACTTGTGAATCCAGGGCCCGTTAATGGCTTTTGTAATGGTGTTTAAATTAGCCACTGCCGCCGGAGGTGCGTTGATATAACCGTCGCCCCAGCCGGAGATGATCAGGGTCGGCGTCTCGATAGCGCTATAGTCTTCGCTAATCGAACCATGCTTCCAGTAATCATCCTTACGTTGATGCGACAACCAGGTCTCGAGAGGAAAGGGCTGGGTATTGAGGCGATGCAACCAGGTTTCCTTCCAGCTTTTCCCGACCAGTTCCGGGTCAGGTGGGCGCGAGGCAAAACAAAGCATGACGCTCGACCAGGCAAAATTCGAATACAGCAAACAGCCATTCTTGTAGTGGATGTCGTCGTTGTAGCGGTCGACCGAGGAGCCAATGGAAATAATTGCCTTCAACGCGGTTGGGCGAAGTGCTGCTACCTGCAGGCTATTGAATCCACCCCAGGAGATTCCCATCATACCGAGGTTTCCATCACACCAGGATTGTTTTGCAATCCATTCGATGACCTCGCAGGCGTCGGCCAGTTCACGCGGCGAGTACTCGTCATCGTAGTCACCGTCAGATTCGCCGGTACCCGAAATATCGACCCGGACCCCCGCATAGCCGGCCTCGGCAAATGCCGGATAGGTACTTTCATCGCGTTGTGCGGTTCCGTCGCGCTTACGGTAAGGCAGGTATTCCAGGATTGCTGGAACTGGTTTCTTTTTCGCGTTTTTCGGCAACCAGATTCGAGCCGCTAATTTGCGCCCATCGGTCAGGGTTATCCATTCATTCTCGATCACCTTGAAGCTTGCAGTTGTCATAACGGTTTTCTCATGAATCGATTAGAGTCTCCCTGGCCGCTCAGTTCAAACGCGAGACTGTGAAATAAAGCCCTTATAAAACCGGTCCCGAACTAACCAGGGCGCGACCGTGATCGGTATCCGTATACTGGTCGAAATTATCGATGAACAATTCGGCCAGATTTTCAGCCTTAGTTTGCCACTCTTCGATTTGCGCGTAACTATTACGTGGGTCCAGAATTCTTGTCTCAACACCAGGCAGCATAGTTGGCATAACCAGGTTAAAAATCGGTAAGGTCACGCTTCCGGTTCGGTCAATCGAACCATCGAGAATGGCATCGATAATGGCGCGGGTGGCCTTAATCGAGATACGTTTGCCGCTACCATCCCAACCGGTATTCACCAGGTAGGCATTGCAATCGAACTGCCCCATTTTCTGGTGTAGCACTTCGGCATAACGGGTTGGGTGCAGACTCAGAAATGCCTTGCCAAAGCAGGCCGAAAATGTAGGCGTTGGTTCGGTAACGCCAAGTTCGGTACCAGCCAGTTTGGCGGTAAATCCCGACAGAAAATAATACTGTGCCTGTTCCGCGTTAAGGCGGGAGACTGGCGGTAGTACGCCAAATGCATCGGCAGTGAGGAAGATCACTCGTGATGCATGACCGGCACGCGAGACTGGCTTAACGATATTGTCGATATGGTAGATCGGGTAAGACACGCGTGTATTTTCGGTTTTCGATGCATCGCCGTAGTCGATGGCGCCATTCTCTTCAAAGCAGACATTTTCGAGTAAAGCATCGCGTCTGATAGCGCGGTAGATATCGGGTTCATCTGCACTGCTAAGATTAATCACCTTGGCATAACAGCCGCCTTCGAAATTGAAGATGCCACTGTCATCCCAGCCGTGTTCGTCATCCCCGATCAGTTTGCGTTTCGGGTCGGTGGATAATGTGGTTTTGCCGGTGCCTGACAATCCGAAAAATATGGCTACATCGCCATCGTCACCGACATTGGCCGAACAATGCATCGACGGTATTCCCTTCAGCGGCAGCAGGTAATTCATAATCGAAAACATGCCTTTCTTCATTTCGCCACCGTACCAGGTGCCGGCGATAACCTGCATGCACTCGGTGAAGTTGAAGGCGACAAAGTTTTCTGAATTCAGGCCATGTGCCTGCCAGTCGGGATTAGTAGTCTTGGAGCCATTCAGGACCACAAAATCGGGCTCGTAATCCTTAAGCTGTTGCGCCTCGGGACGGATAAACATATTGGTAACAAAATGTGCCTGCCAGGCAACCTCGGTGACGAAACGAACCTTGAGACGGCTATCGGGATTGGCGCCACAATAGGTATCCACCACAAACAGGCGTTTACCGGATAGTTGTGCACCGACCAGCCGTTTGAGCGATTTCCAGGTTTCGGTATCGATCGGTTTATTATCGTTCTCGCCCTGATCGGCCCACCAAACGGTGTCGTGGGTGGTGTCGTCACGTACCAGGTATTTGTCTTTCGGTGAACGCCCGGTAAATATGCCGGTATCGACCGTAATCGCTCCCGATTCAGTCAGGTAACCCTTTTCGTAGCCAGTCAGCCCTTCGGTAGTTTCCTCCGCAAAAAGGGTTTCAAAAGATGGGTTGTGAATAATTTCCCGTGCATCGAGGATGCCGTAC
>JAPUFZ010000160.1 GCA_027293245.1 Gammaproteobacteria bacterium | reverse complement strand
TTTTACGGCTAGTGGTTATATCGTTTTATCCGGGGCAGGGCTAGCGGGTGCCGAAAACCACTATGGTTTTTCCCTTGGCCCAAATCAATCCATCTGCTTCCAGGGTTTTCATCACGCGCCCGGCCATTTCGCGCGAACAGCCGACTATTTTGGCAATTTCCTGGCGTGTAATCCTGATCTGCATGCCGTCCGGGTGTGTGATTGCGTCCGGCTCGTGGGCCAGGTCCAGCAATGTTCTTGCTACTCGACCAGTAACATCCATAAAAGCCAGATTACTGACTTTACGGCTGGTGATGCGTAAACGGCTAGCGAGTTGCGAAGACAACTGGAACAATATTTCGGGTGTTTCTTTGGCCAATGTCATGAATTGTGTATAGTGGATTTCAGCCACTTCGCAGGGGGTCCGGGTATTAATCCAGGCACTGCGTTCAAGGTCTTCTTCAAACAATCCCATTTCACCAAAAAAGTCGCCAGGATTTAAATAGGCAAGCACAATTTCATTACTGGCTTCATCCTCGATTACTACGCTGACCGAGCCATCGATGATATAGTACAGAGTCTCGGATTTGTCGCCGGCGTGTATAATAGTGCTCCGCGCCGCATACTTTTTTACATGGCAGTGACGTAAAAAATTATCCAGCGCTAGATTTTCACGAGGTACAAGTTTGGTTACAGACATAACCTTCTTCGTTGCATGCTATTTTAAAATTTGTTCGATCGACGTAACATATCACAATTATTCCGCGACAACATTAGTATAGGTGGGCTTAAATGAAATGCAGGGTTAAGTGGCTGGATCATATGACATTTGTCGGAGAGTCTGCTAGTGGCCATGCCGTCGTTATGGATGCTGCGCCGGAGAGTGGCGGCCGCAATATGGGTGTACGGCCGATGGAAATGTTGTTGCTGGGGCTTGGCGGTTGCACCGCATTTGACGTTGTCATGATCCTCAAAAAGTCACGCCAGGATATTGTCGATTGCGAGGTCACAATCGATTCAGACCGGGCGCAGGAAGTGCCGAAAGTTTTTACCCGTATTCATATACATTTTATCGTTAGTGGCAAAAAACTGGATGCTGCCAAAGTTGATAAGGCGGTTAATCTGTCGGCAGATAAATACTGCTCAGCATCTAAGATGTTATCCGCGACAGCCGATATCACGCACGATTTTGAAATCGTAGAACTGGGCTAAAACCACCCGATAAACTGATGAAGCTCTCGCAAAGACGCGACGTGTAGGGATGTACTAGTGCCTTTGCGAGATTCATAAAGGCATTAAATACGCATAGATCTAAATCCGGTAAGCAGTAAAAGTCATCACTTTGCTGACTGCGGTCATCGCCAACTTCACCACTTTGGGAAGCGGCGCAGCCCCGGCCCTGTCGGCATTAATGGCATGTTGTAGTTCGTCATCTTTCATCGTCTCAAGAATGCTGCGACTACGCTGGTCCGATTCCGGTAGTCGAGAGATGTGTTCCTGTAGATGTTGGTAAACTTGCTCTTCGGTTTCTTTTACGAATCCGAGACTCCATTTATCGCCAGCAATCCCGGCGACTGCTCCGATGGTAAAGGACCCCCAATACCAGATCCCGTCTAATTTACTGCGCCCCTGTTTTAATTCTGAGAGTCGTTGTTGGCACCAGTTCAGGTGTTCGTTTTCTTCATTTGCAGCAGCGTTCATGGCGGCTTTGATTACCGGGTCGCGCGCCGTCAGTGACTGGCCACGGTATAAACCCTGGGCGGCTACTTCCCCCGCATTATTGACGCGCATTAAGCCGGCGACATGTCTTTGCTCATTATCTGACAATGGCGGTTGATCCACTTTACTAGCAGGGTAGGGGCGGTCCTGGAGAGGCGGTTGCAGATGACAGGTTTTCAGGCCGTGTTGCAATTCGTCGAGTAATGAATCGATGCGGGTTAAATTTTGTAGCACTTTGTTAAGACCTTTATAGCAATTATTAATATCATTGACATTTAACAGAGTATATTAGATAATTATTAAATGCTGAATTACTGGTGTCCTCCGCCAGTCAGCATGACTCCTCCATCTTCTTAGATGGTTTGGGCGTGGTACATGGTACCACGCCTTTTTTGGTGGATCATTCGGCCTGGTGATTACTCGTAGAAAACCAATTGATTCACAGCTATTGGCAGAATATTCAGTTTCGCCGATTTTAGAAAAAACAATATCCCGGACAATAATGACATGGAAATCCTACTTCAGGAGGATAGGAGTGGTGGTTGCCTTGCAGGTATAGTGAATATTCACACCAACTCCGCCTGTGTGTTGGTCAGTGAATATTCTCAATTGTGGAGGTAAATATGACCGGGTTTAAGGTCGATCGGGTGAGAGAAATGTTTCCAGCGCTGGTCTCAAAGGACGAGCAGCCAGCCACAATTTTTCTGGATAATCCCGGCGGAACCCAGGTGCCTCGCATGGTGATCGAGGCGATTGGCCAGGCAATGGCCAGTGCCGCCAGTAATCTGGGCGGCCTGTTTCCGAGTTCTATTCGGGCAGAAGAAATCTGGCAGAGCAGCCATCAAGCTATGGCTGATATGCTGGGTGCCTCCTCGATGCGCGAAATAATAGTCGGCCCCAGTATGACAACCCTGACCCTGCATATATCCCGCAGCATCGGCAGGACATTCAATCGTGGAGACGAGATAATTGTCACCCGCATGGATCATGAGGGTGATATTTCTCCCTGGCTATTGCTTGCCGAAGATCTGGGTCTGGTGGTTAAATGGTTGTCGTTCAATCGAGACAGCTGGCAAATAGAGGTCGAAGATCTGAAGTCATTGCTGACCGACAAGACCCGTCTTTTGGCGCTGAACTTCGCCAGCAATCTGACCGGCAGCATCAATAATGTTGCCGAATTGTCGAGCGTCGCGCGCGCGGCTGGCGCCCTGGTCTATGTTGATGCAGTTCAACTGGCGCCGCACCGCCTGGTATCGGTGAATGAGCTAAACTGCGATTTCCTGGCCTGTTCATCCTACAAGTTTTATGGTCCCCATCTGGGTATACTCTGGGGCAGGGAATCGATACTGGAAAAACTGCATGCCTATCGTTGTCGTTGTTCCTCCGATGAGTTACCGCAGAGATTAGAAACCGGCACCCCGCAAACCGAATTGCTCGCCGGCCTCGAAGCCACGGTTAATTATTTTCAGTGGTTGGGCGAGCTATGCGGTTATACCGGTTCCAGGCGTGAAAAATTAGCCGGTGCCTATACCACCGCGATAGCCTATGAAGACCAACTCACTACCCGACTGATCCAGGGATTGGAGGAAATTCGTGGCCTGCAAATTTATGGTATCACCGATGTCGAGCGTATCCATGATCGTGTGCCAACGGTCTCGTTTACCCATGACAGTTTTACGCCGGACGAAATGAGTCAAACACTGGCGAAAAATGGTATCTGCGCGTGGACAGGGCATAACTACGCCTATGAAGTGGTAAAACACCTGGGCCTGGATGTGGAACAGGGCGTGCTTAGACTCGGAATTGCGCAGTACAATACCGAAAGTGAAATTGACACGACCCTGGGCGTGCTGACCGACCTGCTTAAATGAGGTAAACTGCGCGTTCTGATGGTTCGATTGGTGTTAAAAATTGATTCAATCACCAGTTGAACCAGTTACCGTTTCGCAGGAGGTTGGCATGGGTGTGGACATCGCCCGCAGCATAAAAATTCGTCACAGGCCGGCAAGCAATACCTGGATCGAGACATTTGCTGATGCCATAGAACACATCA
>JAPUFZ010000016.1 GCA_027293245.1 Gammaproteobacteria bacterium | reverse complement strand
TGAGCATTTCGACCGTATCGGCCACTTGCCTGATCGCGGTATCGATCTTGCCCTTGCGCTCCTCAAAATCATGCACGTGCTGGGCGGCGCCCTGGTAAGCCTGCAGTCCGGAAAATTTCAGGCCATCGCTGGCGGCGATCTTTTTAGCCAGTGCAACGGTGGGATTACCCCATACCACGCCACACCGCCCGGCGCCACAGTCGATTTCGCCCAGGCCCTCAAACCTGACCCCGTGTTTCACCGCGGCCGCGGATAAATCATCGATATTATCCGAGTCATCGACGCAGACCAGGGTTCGCGCCTTACCCGCCATCATTGCCAGGCGGTCGATTTTCTTGCGATCGACCACCTGATTAGAAACCAGTACGTCTTTTATACCGCCGGCAACCATGGCCTCTGCCTCGGAAACCTTCTGGCAGCAGACCCCACAGGCACCGCCATGTTCGATCTGGTAAAGCGCGATATCAACCGACTTGTGGGTCTTGGCATGGGCACGGTGGCGCAGACCCTTTGCCTTTATGTACTGGTGCATTACCTCGATGTTGTGCTCGAAGGCGTCGAGTTCGACGATCAGGGCAGGCGTACAGATGTCTTCCGCTGCCATGCCGACTTCGGCTGGTATATTCAGGCCAACGACAAGGTCGGGGGCATTAGTGATTGCATTCATGGTTTGCTCCGGTTATTTCAGGAATTCATCCAGGGAAGTTTTTAAAGGTCAACATTGCCGCCTGTCAGGATCACACCGACGCGCTTGCCTTCAAACAGCGACTTATTTTTCAGTATCGTCGCCAGGGGTACGGCGCTGCTCGGTTCGATAACAATTTTCATGCGTTGCCAGGTCAGGTACATGGCGTCGATGATTTCTGCTTCGGTCGCCAGCAAAACATCGCTTACATACTTTGAAACGAAATGCCAGGTGCGGGGACGCAGACCCACCTTGAGGCCGTCGGCAACGGTTTGCGGTGAGTCGTCTTCGATTATTTCACCGGCGTGAAAAGATCGATAGACATCATCCGCATTTTTAGGCTCTGCCGCATAAATAGCAGTCCTGGGAGAAACATTCGACAGGGTCAGACAGGTGCCCGAAATCATACCGCCACCACCGATTGGCGCGACTACTGCATCGAGCGCCTCAATTTCCTGGTAAAGTTCGAGTGAGCAGGTACCCTGCCCGGCGATAACCCGATGGTCATTATAGGGATGGACAAAATCAGCGCCGGTTCTGGCTACTAATTGTTCCAGCATTTCCTCGCGTGCGGTTGTCGAGGGTTCACACTCGAGTACCTCGCCACCATAACCCCGCACAGCTGCCTTCTTCGCCTCGGGTGCGGTGCGTGGCATCACCACGGTAGCCTTGATACCCCGACGTCCCGCGGCATAACTCAGAGATAATGCGTGATTTCCCGATGAATGAGTTGCGACACCCTTTGCCGCCTTTTCATCCGACAGGCCAAATACCGCATTGCAGGCGCCGCGTACTTTAAAAGCACCTGCTTTCTGGAAGTTTTCGCATTTGAAAAACAGTTCTGCCCCGCAAAGACTATCGAAATAGCTCGAGGTCAATACCGGCGTGCGATGAATATAAGGCGCGATGCGCTGGTGTGCTGCTTTCACATCCTCGAAGGTCGGGATGTATAACTGGTTGGTATTGGACATGGTTTACAATGGTTTGGTTTTAGGCATGACTCTCCCCTCAGGCAGCTTGCGATTGAGCAATGCTGCCGGTATTACGATAGTACTCCTGTGCAGCCGAGACTCCCGAGCCGAGTTCAATCGGATAGTCGAGATCTTTCATCGCCATCTCGATCGCGGCAATACCCGACAATGCCATGACATTGGTCATGGCTCCGAGGTGCCCGATACGAAATGCCCTGCCTGCCATTGCACCCAGGCCAACACCGAAGGAAACCCGGTATTTATCAAAGGCATGGTTGATAAGCGCGTCGCTATCGAACCCTTCAGGCACATAGATCGCACTGACGGTATCGGAATAGAGCTCGGGAGACACCGCACAGAGGCTCAGGCCCCAGGCCCGGACTGCCTCGCGTATACCTTCGGCGATACGGAAGTGCCGTGCGAAAACATTATCCAGGCCTTCTTCAAACAGCATATTCAGACTTTCACGCAGGCCATTCATCAATGGTACCGGCGGAGTATAGGGATATCCACCTGCAGCGTTGGCCCTGGTCATGTCACCGAAATCAAAAAATACGCGAGGGCAAGTCGCCGAGTCGCAGGCCGCCAGCGCCTTTTCACTGACCCCTACAACCGCCATGCCGGTAGCCAGCATGAAGCCCTTTTGCGAACCGGCAACAGCCAGATCTACGCCCCACTCATCCATGCGGAAATCCATCGAGGCCAGCGAACTGACACAATCAACATATAACATGGCGGGATGTTTTGACGCATCCATTGCCCTGCGCACGGCACTGATATCGCTTTTAACACCAGTCGCGGTTTCATTGTGGGTTACCAGAACTGCCTTGATTCCAAAATCACTATCGGCTGCCAGTGCTTCAGCGTAACGATCGGCCGGCGCACCGCTACCCCAGTCGCAATCGATGATTTCGACATCCAGATTGAGTCGCTGGCACATGTCGATCCAGCGGTGCGAAAACATACCGTAGCGTGCCACCAGCACCTTGTCCCCGGGTGAAAGCGTATTGGTAATCGATGCTTCCCAACCGCCGGTACCACTAGACGGAAAGGTAATGACGGTGCCGCTCTCGGTCTTGAACACTTTTTTCAGGTCTTCGAGCAAGGGCAAAAGAAAATTTACAAAATCAGGCGCGCGGTGATCGGATGTCTGGACGTTCATCGCCTGGCGCAGGCGATCGGGAATATTGGTTGGACCTGGAATAAAGACAGGGTTCTGGCCGCTCATGGCTTTTCCTTAATCACTATTGATGTTGAATCTAATATAAATGATCTATAATATTTATCAATTTTTCTGAAAATATTTTCCATTTAATAATTTAAATAGTTAACTTATTGATTTAACGAGTTTTATTGTTTTCCAAAAATATAAATAATTATTTTCAGAGAAATTAAATTTAACTATTTACAGACCAGACAGGTACCTGGCTGTAATGAAAAAGAGTCAGGGTATGATACAAACCATTCAGAAAAGACCGCGCGGCAGACCCAGATCGATCATCACGGATACCAAACCAGGCACGGTGCGGGCACTCGACCGTGGGCTCACGCTGTTGCGAGAGCTCGCCCAGGTTGGCAGTATCAGACTAACGGACCTGGCAATCCGGGCCGATATGCCGTCGTCGTCGACAAACTTGGGCCGGTAGTGAAGCACGCTGCCGACCAGGTGACCAATGCAATTGGCGGTAAGCTTCCGAGAAAATAGTCTAGTTCAAGTCACCGGCGTGAAGTCAAAGTCTGTTGAATTCAAAATTGCCTCGATACCACCGAGTTCCTCGATTTTGGCTGCCTGGTCGGAAACAGCAAGCGTATTGGCCGCTTCCGGATCAACCAGCGTCAGTATTTGCTGATAGCACTCGTCCAGTATGCCGGCATGTGCGCTGGATTTAGAGAGATCGATTAACTCATTCGGATCTTCCTGCATATCGAATAACTCCGGCGCATATCCCGGGTAATAATTGTATTTCCAACGAGCATTTCGTAACATGAACATACCGGTCGGTGAGCCCCCATCGTGGTATTCACTCAGTATCGGTCGATCGAAATCGTCCTGATTGGCCAATGCCTGCAAGGCTATTCCAGGGCGTTGTTTGCCATCGTCCTGCGCACCCACAGCGCTGAGGATGGTCGGGTAGACATCGACCAGCGAGGCCAGAGTCGATACCAGCTTATGCTCTGGAATACCTGGCCCGGCGATAATCATTGGCACTGCCGCAGACTCGTCGTAAAGCGTCATCTTGGTCCATAAGCCGCGATCACCGTTGTGGTCACCATGATCGCTGGTGTAAATAACCAGGGTATTATGCGCCTGTCCGCTGGCTTCGAGTGCGGCCAGTACCTGCCCTGCCTGGTAGTCGAGAAAACTACAGAGTCCGTAATAAGACGCCCGGGCTACCTGGCGTGTCTCTGCCGTGAAGTATTGATCGTAGTCAAAATTACGCCGAATGGTTTTTAATACCGGGTGACCGGGTAATTGTTCAGGCGCGGTAAATCGCGCACTATCGAGCTGGTCTAACGGATACAGGTGGTAAAATTCTGGCGGACAGGTCAAGGGATAATGCGGGCGTAGCCAGGAAACAAACAACGCCCAGGGTTTGTCGCCATCGGTATTGCGACTGCTGCTTAACCAGTCGCAGGCCTCGCGCGTAACACCCAGGTCGTAATCGGTATAACTGTCATTACCCGGCCCAATATCCCTGGCGTAACCCGAACAATCGAGCACCGATTCATGGTCACGCAGCAGACCCTTTACCCACCCCAGGCCATTCTGGATATAAAGCGGTAAAATTTCATGGTCGAAGCCGTTATTGAATTCTTTAGCTCGATAATGCAACTTGCCAATCGAATCGACCCTATGTCCCTGTGCCTGCAATCGGTGTCCCCAGCTTTGCGGCTCGCCCTGATAGGCCTGCGCATTAGACCAGCACCGGGTCCTGCACACGTATTCACCGGCGGCCAATGAAGCACGCGCAGGCACGCAAATCGGTGACGGGGTATAGGCATTCGAGAAACGCGTGCCACGATCTGCCAGCCTGTCGAGGTTTGGTGTCTTCACCAGCGCATGACCATAGCAACCGAGCGCATCGCGCCGATGCTCGTCGCTGAACAGGAACAGGACATTCAATTTGGACATCGATTTTGTTCTCAGGAATGTACGTTTTTTTATTTGCCAGGGTCCCCGACAAGCATACTATAGAGACGATGCCAGGGATATTTCCTGTTGTGCATTATCAACAGATGAAAGATTGATTTTCGACGATGGGTGCAGTTATATTCTCATTCTGGATTAATGCTGGAGTAGTAAAATGAGCTCTGTCGATAAAGCGACTCCCACCGCTGCCGAAATGGTAAACCTGGCCCGCTACCCGATTGCGGACCTGGACTCTGCCGAGGGTGCTAAATTTGCCGGACAGTGCCGGCAGCAGTACCTGCAAACCGGTCTTTGCATATTAAATGATTTTATTACTACTGACGCACAACGGATTTTAACTGACGAAGCCAATTCGATCTCGGGAAAAGCCTATTTCTGCAAGAATACGCACAATGCCTACCTCACCGAAGATGATCCCACTCTGCCCCCGGATGATATTGCAAGACGTCAGCAACAAACCTATGTAGGTTCAGTACCATACGACCAGATTGCCGAGGACACACATTTACGCCAATTGTATCAGTGGGACCCGCTCAAAGATTTTATTGGATATGTACTGGGTAAATCGGAATTCTATCGATTCGCCGATCCGCTCGGCGCCTGCTCAATCAATGTGTTCGTCGAAGGCGGTCAACACGGCTGGCATTTTGACGAGTCTGAATTTACCGTAACGCTGAAGCTGCAGGCGCCTGAGGCCGGTGGTGCATTCGAGTACGTCCCGCAGATTCGTGGCAACGCCGATGAAAAGAAAATCGTTACCAGGGTGCTGGATGGCGACCGAAGCCAGGTGATTGAACTGCCGTTTAGTACCGGCACGCTGTTGATTTTCGGTGGCAATCAAACCCTACACCGGGTAACCCGGGTCAAGGGTAAACGTCCCCGCCTGGTACCCGTTCTGTGCTTTGCCGAACAAAAGGACCTGAAAAACAGCGAAACAGTACGTAAATTATTCTGGGGCCGTAGCGGAAATGAAAGCGAGGCTAGAACATGAGTGCGTTGCAAAGCCATCGGCTTAAACTCAGGTGACCCGACCTGCAACATTTGGCTCGGCGCTGCTCTCTTCCTGGGCGCTGTTACTTGGCTTCGGCATTCTCATGCTGGGCGATGGTTTACAGACCACCCTGTTGGCAGTGCGTGCCGACCAGGAAGGCTTTTCGACGACTATAACTGGCCTGATCATGTCATCATTCTATGTCGGCTTCTTGCTGGGCTCGATCACCACCCCAAAATTTACCGCTAATGTCGGCCATATTCGAGTCTTCGCAGCGCTGGCTGCATTAGCCTCGGCATCAATCCTGGTACACGCCGTTTTTGTCCAGGTGCCAATCTGGATCGCACTGCGATTTATCAGTGGTTTCTGCTTTGCCGGCCTCTACATCGTTGCCGAGAGCTGGTTAAACGATCGCGCCACCAATGAAACACGCGGTAAACTGCTCTCACTCTACATGGTTGTTTCGTATCTCGGCGTCGGTGTCGTCCAATTATTACTCAACCTGGCAGAACCGGGTGAGTATTTATTGTTTATCCGGACCTCGGTTTTAATCTCTATCGCGGTCGTGCCCTTCTTGTTATCTGCCGGCTCTCCACCGGCGTTTCGAGAGTCGGTCAAAATCAGTCTGGGTGAATTGTTTCGACTATCGCCGTTGGGCCTGGTCAGTATGT
>JAPUFZ010000159.1 GCA_027293245.1 Gammaproteobacteria bacterium | reverse complement strand
AATTTGCTGATGCTGTTCAACAGTTCCATGTTCGCGGCAATAGCGGTATTGAAAGTCAGCCGTCGTCCAAAATCGTCACTCACTTTCTTAATGGTCTGGTGCAGTTTCCGGCGCATTGACTTCTGCCCCTGGTTTAGCGAGTCAAAGCCTGCATCCAGGCGTGGAATTTCACCAGAGATCGAATCTATATGGTTGTAGACGGCCCGCCACAGGCGTTTGAGGAATCGATGCGCACCCTCGACACCCGCGTCGGACCAGTCCAGGGACTGTTCCGGCGGTGACGCGAACATGATAAACAAACGCACAGTATCAGCGCCAAAGCGATCGATCAGTTCCTGTGGATCGACAGTATTACCCTTGGATTTGGACATTTTACTGCCGTCTTTCAACACCATACCCTGGGTCAACAGGCGCTTAAATGGTTCATCCGAATGCACCAGCCCTTCATCGCGTAATAGCTTGTAGTAAAAACGCGCGTAGAGCAGGTGCAAAATCGCGTGCTCAATACCGCCAATATAATGATCAACCGGTGCCCAGTAGTCGGCACGCGCGTCCAGCATCGCGCTATCCTGGTCGGTACAGGCGTAGCGGGCGTAATACCAGGACGATTCCATAAAAGTATCGAAAGTATCGGTTTCACGTTCGGCGGCTCCACCACAGGCTGGACAAGTCGTTTGAATGAATGAATCCATACTCTTGATCGGTGACCCGATACCTTCAAATTCTATTTCCTCCGGTAACACTACCGGTAAATCCTGCGCCGGTACCGCTACCGTGCCACATTTCGCACAATTGATAACCGGGATAGGCGCACCCCAGTATCGTTGGCGTGATACACCCCAGTCCCGCAGCCGATAATTGATCTGTCGGCTAGCCTTTCCAGCGTTTTCGAGAGAATCAGCAATGCGGTTAAAAGCAGATTCGAAGTCCATGCCGTCGAGAAAATCCGAATTGCAACAAACACCTCGTTTGGTGACAAATGATCCGGCATCTAAATCAATTTCAGAGCCATCTGCCGGTGCAACCACCTGCCGAATCTCAATACCGTATTTACGCGCAAATTCCCAGTCGCGTTGATCGTGCGCCGGCACCGACATAATTGCACCCGTGCCATAGCCCATGAGCACAAAATTGGCGATCCAGATCGGTATCGCTTCACCATTCACCGGGTTAATTGCATCCATACCTAAGGCAATACCAGTTTTTTCCATTTTCTCCAGGGCTGCCTCGGCGGTATTGGTTTTCTTACAGTCTTCGACAAAGGCGGCGATATCGGAATTTGTTTTTGTTGCCCGCAAGGCCAACGGGTGTTCAGCTGCGATTGCCATAAAGGTAGCGCCATAAAGTGTATCCGGACGCGTGGTATACACCATCAGGGAATCGTGGCCTGGTACTTCGAATTCAACCTCCATGCCCTCGGAGCGTCCAATCCAGTTACGCTGCATGGTTTTAACCTGTTCCGGCCACTCGACAGTATCGAGATCGGCGAGCAACTGCTCGGCATAATCGGTTATTCTTAAAAACCATTGCGCGATTTCGCGTCGCTCTACCGGCGTATCACAACGCCAGCAACAGCCCTCTATGACCTGTTCATTGGCAAGTACGGTTTGATCGAGCGGACACCAGTTAACCGGCGCGGTCTTTTTATAGGCGATATTTTTCTCCATCAAACGCGTAAAAAACCATTGCTCCCAACGATAGTATTCGGGTTTACAGGTGGCCAGTTCGCGTTTCCAGTCGTAGCCAAATCCCAGGGATTTCAGCTGATCGCGCATATAATCGATATTTTCATAAGTCCATTTAGCTGGCGGCACATTGTTTTTAATCGCCGCATTTTCAGCCGGCATGCCAAATGCGTCCCAGCCCATAGGTTGCAGCACATTCTTACCCAACATGCGCTGAAACCGTGAAATAACATCTCCAATGGTATAATTACGTACATGCCCCATGTGTAGTTTGCCACTGGGGTAAGGGAACATCGACAGACAATAGAAGTTTTCTTTGTCCGGATCTTCGGAGACTTCAAATGAGCCCCTCTCGGCCCAGAACTGCTGGGCCCTGGCTTCGAGTTCCTGGGGCTTGTACTGCTGATCCATAAACGATCCTTGCCGCGCGTGAAAAAAGGGCAAGGATACTCCAGCTGCCTGTTAGAGAATAGACCTTTCTACAGTCTGTCGGGAGACTGGCGCAGGCTCATTTCAATATTACGATTTATCTTCCGATGCCCGATGCCTGAAGCAATAAACCAGCAGCAGGAAAACAACCAGCATCGCCAAAATTCCCTGCACCCTGGCAAAATAATAAAATGGTGTAACTCCGGTTCTGCCCTGCATGGTTTGAGTAATTGACTGGGTTTTGAATTGCTCGCTACGTTCAATGATTCTCCCGCGGTGATCGATAAATGCACTGACACCGGTATTGGTAGATCGCAGCATTGGCCTGCCAAATTCGAGCGCGCGCATTTGCGCAATTTCAAGGTGTTGATGGGGCGCCAGTGAATCGCCAAACCAGGCGTCGTTACTGGCATTTACCAGCAGACTGGCTTCAGGAAGGGCGATCAGGATCTCTCGACTAAACACATCCTCGAAACAAATCGAGACTCCAAGGCCTACCCCATTAATCGACATGCTCGCCTGGTCCACAGGACCTGACTGCAGGTCAGAATACGGGATATTGATGTAGCGCCGCATAAAGTCCATTAGCCAGCGCATGGGATAGTACTCGCCAAACACGACCAGATGGCGTTTGTGATAAACCCCCTGATTGCTGCCTAAAAGCAGCATACTATTGTAATAAATATTGTTTGCGGCCTCACTAACGACGATACCCGTCAGGATATTGCTGTCCTGTTCTGTGGCAGCGATAGACATGGGTATCAATACCCCCTGCGCTATATCTTCTGATTGACCCGGGATCGCGGTTTCCGGCCAGATAATTAAATCACTATCCCAGTGCTGGTTGGTTTCACGCCAGTAAATATTAAATATATTCTGCCGTTCTTCATACTTCCACTTTATTTCCTGTGGAATATTGCCCTGCACCATGGTGACTTTCAACGGGATCGGATGGGTGTCAGTCCACTCGATTTTAACCAGGACCAGGCCCAGTGCCGGAACCAGCAATACCATTGCCAGGTAAGGGTAGTTGCGATGCTTCACCACCTGAACCAGCGCAATAGCTATCACCAGGCATAACGCGCTCAGGCCATATACACCCACAATTGGCGCAAAACCACTGAGCGGTGAGTTCAGCTGTGAATAGCCCAGGCTTAGCCAGGGCATACCGGTCAGAAACCACCCTCTTAGCCACTCAAAAGCATACCAGAGTAACGGTAATAGCCAGACCGACTCCGGTCCTGCGTGACGCTGAACAAATTTCCAGCCGGCCAGTGTCAGGGCCGGGAACAATGCCATAGCGACTACCAACAAGGCGGTGATCGTACCTGCCACTGCGGGTGGAGCATTGCCGAAATCGTGCAGACTATTGTAGATCCAGTAAACCCCAAAACCAAAATATCCAAGACCAAACACCAGACCGATAACAAAAACCCGGCGCCAGCTGGTTTGTGTATCAACCAGAATAATCAGCAATGCCGGCAGCACGATGGCGAGTAGCCAGATTGACAGGGGCGCGAAGGCCAGCGGAAGCAACGCGCCCAGCACCAGGGCCTGGATCAGGATCAGGAGATAAGTCGGAGTTTTTACACTGGCCCACATGTTGCAGTTCGATGCCCGATTGATTACATCATGTGGGAAGGCTGGCTAAACAGTGCTTTGATCGTTGTCATCAACGACCTGGTATAAATGAACCTGCCGGCTATCAGCGCTCAATACCTTGAAAGTCAGGTTTTGCAGGGTGAGTGATTCCCCGCGCTCCGGTAGGTGTCCAATACGACCGAGCAAATAGCCGCCAATGGTCTCTATCTCATCATTGATAAAATCGGATTTAAAATAATCGTTGAAATCCTGCAGCGGCGTCAGGGCACGCACGCTGTAACGATTAGCGCCATGATGCTGAATATCGATCTCATCATCATCGTCGTGCTCGTCATCGATTTTCCCGACTATTTGTTCCAGTACATCTTCTATGGTTACCAGGCCTGACACGCCGCCGTATTCATCTACAATCATCGCCATATGACTGCGATTTTGGCGAAATTCCTTAAGCAGCACATTCAGGCGTTTACTTTCAGGAATGAATGAGGCCGGGCGTATGTATTCATTGATTTCGAATTGAACGCTTGCTCCCACCGAGAGCTGGAGTAAATCCTTGGCCAGTAAAATCCCGACCACGTCATCCTTATCGTCATCGATTACCGGGAAGCGTGAGTGGCCGGATTCGGTAATTTTTTCGATTATATCGGCAAACGAGTCCTCATGATCAAGCACGATCATTTGCCCCCTGGGAATCATAATATCTCGAACCTGCATGTCCGAAACCTGTAAAACGCCTTCGATCATGAACAGCTCTTCAGCACCAATCAGTTGACGAACCTGCAGGTTTTTTAACAGCGCCTGTAACTGCTTTTGATCCTGAGGTTCACCCGAAAATACATCGCGTACCCGCTCAAGCAACCCCTTCGTCGACCCGCCGTTATCAGCGTAAGCCATTATCGCTCGCACTCCTTAAATGGAAAGAACTGTTAGGGAACCCTGGTACTCCTTCAATGAGATATCTTAGGATGCAGCCAGTCAGGAAGTGGTTAGCTGCTAGGCGTACGACCGCAGGACTAGCCATAGCTAATTCAAGGGAGCACAACAACGCAGATGACCGCTTCCTGACTGGCCCGAGGGAGCGCCCCAAATTGGCCAATGCCGCGTTGCAGTCCTTGTAATGGGCATGCCATTCCCTGCGGACTGCGCCTTGCCTTGGCCAATTTGGGAAGCTCTGCATCCTAAGATATCTCATTGAAGGAGTACTAGATATTATACGGATTACTATACCCCAGGGTAGACAGAATTTTGACCTCCAGGGTTTCCATTTTTGCGGCCTCAATATCATTCCCATGGTCAAAATCCTGCAAATGCAACATTCCATGCACCACCATATGCGCCCAGTGCGCCTCAAGGCTTTTACCCTGTTGTAACGCCTCGTCGATTACCAGCGGAGAGCAGATCACCAGATCACCGAGGCATTCATAATCCAGATATTCGCTTTTCGATGGGAAGGACAGCACATTAGTTGGGCTGTCGATCATGCGATACTGCAAATTGAGTGACCGGCTCTCGCTTTCTCCGACCACGCGAATAGTTTGCTCCAGTTGATCATGGTCCGTTAGCAACGACGACTCCACCCAGTGGTTTAAAAGCCCGGGGGCGGGAATGTTTTCTAATTCCTCATCGTTTTGAAGGTCAATTTTTACCATTTTCGAACTGGTCGTAGGCCTCGACGATATTCTGTACCAGTGGATGCCGCACGACGTCTTCGGAGCTAAAATAAGTGAATCCAATGGCGTCAATTTTATGTAAAATATTGAGGCTATGCTGTAACCCGGAATCACGATTGTCGGGCAAATCAGTTTGTGTAATATCGCCTGTGACAACCGCCCTCGATCCAAAGCCGATCCGAGTTAAAAACATTTTCATCTGTGCCGGGGTGGTATTTTGTGCCTCATCGAGAATAACAAAGGCATTGTTCAGCGTCCTGCCACGCATATAAGCCAAAGGCGCAACTTCTATCACATGGCGGGAAATCAACTTTTCAACCTTGTCGAAACCGAGCATTTCATACAGGGCATCGTAAACGGGGCGTAAATAAGGATCGACCTTTTGTGACAGGTCGCCTGGTAGAAAGCCAAGTTTTTCCCCTGCCTCGACAGCGGGCCGCGTTAATATCAGCCGGCTAACTTCCTCATTTTCCAGGGCCTGTACCGCCATGGCCACGGCGAGATAAGTCTTTCCCGTACCCGCGGGGCCGATACTAAAATTGATAACTTTTTTCGCAATACTTTCTATATAACGGCATTGCAGATCGGTTTTTGGCTTGATATATTTTTTCTTGAGTTTAATCACATGATGTTCGTATCGTTCCAGATCACCGAGCTCCGAACTATGTAAAACCTCATCAATTTCACCGGTTGACAATGCACTATTACGGCTCATATCGAGCAGCCGCTCGATCGTGAGCAGAGATTGTCCTGGTATTTTTTGTTCGGAGTTGATTGCCAGCCTGTCACCCTTAACCAACAGGCTCAGATTTAACTTTTCCTCTATAAAGCGGATATTTTGATTGAGCGCACCACAAAAGTTGGCTATTTGCTCGGGGAGCATACTTGATATATCGATAGATTTGTTTATTTCGTTACCCACAAGTTAATTGATGACTATTTCCTGATTAGCTGGCAATAATAGCTTTAAGAGAATTATTCAGTGCAGTCGTAATTTTGACATCTACGAACTGTCCGATCAGCGAATCATCACCGGCAAAATTAACCACGCGATTATTTTCCGTTCTGCCCGACAGTTCTTCATTACTCTTTCTAGAGTACCCCTCAACCAGTATCGATTGGGTCGTGCCCACCATTTTGCGAGATATCCGGTTAGCCTGCTGCAGAATTCGATCCTGTAATAATTTCAGCCGAGATTTTTTCACGTCCTGGGTAATCTTGTCTGGAATAAATGCTGCCGGCGTGCCGGGGCGCTGACTATAAATAAAACTAAACGAGGTATCGAAACCGACATCGTCAATCAGCTTCATGGTAGCTCCAAAATCATCATCGGACTCCCCAGGGAATCCGATTATAAAATCAGAAGACAGGCTAATCTGCGGTCGAATTTCCCGCAGTTTGCTAATCTTGTGCTTATACTCAAGCACAGTGTGCCCTCTTTTCATCATCATCAGAATCCGATCCGATCCACTCTGAACCGGCAAATGCAGATGACTTACCAGTTACGGGACCGTGGCATAAGCTTCGATCAGGCTGTCTGAAAATTCAACCGGATGCGAAGTGGTAAACCGAATCCGGTCGATGCCATCGACCACCGCAACATAATGCAGCAATAAGGCCAGATCAGCGTATTCGCCATCGTCCATTAAACCAAGGTAGGCATTAACATTCTGGCCGAGCAGGTTAACCTCGCGTACGCCCTGCTCTGCGAGCGTGGTAATTTCATCGATGACATCATCCAGCGGGCGGCTGAATTCTTCACCGCGGGTATAGGGAACAACACAGAAGCTACAGTATTTGCTACAACCTTCCATGATCGAAACAAATGCCTTAACGCCATCCGAGGTCGGTTTGGGTAAATGATCGAACTTTTCAATTTCAGGGAAACTGACGTCAACCACCGGCTTGCCGGAGGATCGTGATTGCTCAAGCATTTGCGGCAACCGATGCAGGGTTTGTGGACCGAAGACTATATCGACACAGGGTGCCCGGGTCCGAATCGCCTCGCCTTCCAGACTGGCCACGCAGCCGCCAACACCGATTACCAGACCGGGGTTCTTTTGCTTCAACTTGTTCCAGCGACCGAGCTGAGAGAACACTTTCTCCTGGGCTTTTTCCCTTATAGAACAGGTATTCAGCAATAATACCTGCGCATCGTTCTCATTTTCCGTAACCACAAGCGCGCAATCCCGCGCCAGTACATCCAGCATCTTTGCCGAGTCGTACTCGTTCATCTGACAACCATGAGTTTTGATGAAAACCTTTCCGTTCATGCCTATATTCTATACAAAAGCGCGCAACTTACACCCTTTTTTAAGGAGTCAGAGCCCTTACGTTTTTTTAAGGGCTCTGACCCCTTAAAAAACTCAATACTTGACGAATTCCAGCGAATAGAATACAAATGGTTGAGGGAATTAATCATCTATCCCGAGGAGTCATCATGATAAAAACAGCCGGCGAAATTATCAAACACGCTCAGTCACAAATCAAATGCCTGGATGTCGCAGCGGCCAAAGAACTATTCAAACAAAGCCATTATGCCGTCATCATCGATGTACGCGAGGCCGATAGCGTGGCCAAATCGAAACTCAACGAGTCTGTCCATATCTCGCGTGGTTTGCTGGAAATGAAAGTTCCGGGCCAATGTCCCGATCCTGACACGGTGATCTTAACCCATTGCGGCGGTGGCGGCCGGGCATCGCTGGCAGCATTAACTTTGCAGGAAATGGGATACAAGAACGTTTATGCAATTACCGCGACCTTCGAAGAAATTAAAGCCGAGTTTGGATAAATTTATTTTACTTGACCTGGTTGATCGATAACAGCAGGTCCGGCGGTGGGTTTTTACTGTCGACCCCCGTTACTTCGACGAACAAATCTCCCGGTTGCGCCACCGGATTGCCGCTTTTGGAAATCCGTGCCCCCACAACCACCAGATCAAAAGCCGACAGTTTCATTTCCGGCATCATCGCATCCATATCACTGAGCGTAACTTCGACTGGCAAATCGCTCACTCTCAGGCGCTTCACTGCGAGCGGCATGGGCGGCCCGTTGGCCGCCTTGGCATAAACAAAAACCGAGTCCCCGGGTTTAACCAGTGATCTCAAGCTGCTATTCAGTTCGACCTTCAGGGTCAGTAACCTGATATCAACGCTCGCGCTTGCCAGGGTCGGGTCACGTTGCTCCAGTATTTTTATCAACTCACTTATTTCGGCGATCGAAGCCGGATCATTTTCAATCTGTGACAATAAGCGCGTCCAGGAGGCATGGGCTGCCGGATAATCCTGCCGCTGCTCCGCCGCCAGTCCTGCGAGCCATAATCCGGTAGAATGATTCGGCGCAATATCCAGCCCGCGTTTCACCAGTTGCTCCGGTTCACCTTGCATAACACCGTCATTTTGCATTGCAATCGCATCAGCCAGGGAAAATATAACCCCGGGTTCTTCGCCAACAAGATCATGGGTGCGCTGGAATGCGGTCACCGCCTGGTCAAACCTTTGCTGAGCCATCAGAGTTTTGCCGAGTACGAACCAGCCCTGGGCATCGTCTGGATTTTCGCGCAGTCGCTGCTGCACAATTTCAATCATTTCTTCAATACTGAGATCGGAACGCTGATTTTGAGTCTGAGCGCCACCGCCCGCCTGCATCAGTGTTGGATCTTCGATCACTCGGTACTCGCCCAGTTTAAAATACAGGCCAATGCTGAATAATGGAACCAGACCGACCAGCAGCCATATCGCCCATTTCCCCTGGCGCTCTCGGGCAGTGCAATCGGTGTTTTCAAGATCCAGGGCGAGCGCAGTTTCGAGATCATGCAGGCTACTGTCATATTCCTGCTGACTCAACTCGTGTTTTGACAGTTGAATATCCAGTACTGATTTATTGGCCCGTGCAATATCGATATTCTGCTGTTGCCGGTCGTTACTTTCGGTTTCAGACTGGGTCCTGAGCATGGGCAGTACCAAGATCAACAGCGCCAGCAACAGCAGGCCTGAGGCGACAATCCAGAAAATCATTGTTTTTCCTGCGTATCTGAAAGCAGCTGGTGAGCTTTATGCATGGCTTCCGCGTCGGGTGGCGCCAGTTTTTGCCTGCCTCGCATGTGCCTGATCACCAACCCCAGGACCAGCAGCAACAACACGAACGGTCCCAGCCACAATAGCAAAGTGCTGGTTTTAAGCCGCGGTCGATAGAGAACAAAGTCGCCATAGCGATCGACCATATACTGCACCACCTGGTCGGGGGTTTTACCCTGCGTTAACATTTCATAGGTTTGCCTGCGCAGGTCCTTGGCAAGCCCGGCGTTGGAATCCGCCAGGCTCTGATTTTGACACACCAGGCAGCGTAGTTCCTTGGTCAGTTTGATAAAGTTAGCTTCCATTTCTGGCGAGTCGAATTCATAGGCTTCGATCGCCGCCAGCGCTGAAGTAGCGATGAATATTAAACACAGCAGGAGTCCACGCATTCGATTAACTGGTCAACTCGAGTAGCACGGGAAGCACCTCGGTTTCGAGCGATTCATGCGTTACCGGTCCAATATGCTTGTATTTGATTAAGCCATCTTTATCGATGATAAAGGTTTCCGGTACCCCGTAAACGCCCCAGTCGATACCAACCCGGCCATCCGCATCCATGATACTGGCGGTATAGGGATCACCGAATTGCTGCAACCAACGCCTCGCGTCGTCCGGGTCATCCTTGTAATTCAAGCCGATGACCGGTGCCAGATTCAGGGCCGACAGTCGAGTAATGATTTCATGCTCAGCCCGGCAGGAAACACACCAGGAAGCCCAGACGTTTAGCACCCACACCTGACCGAGTAAATCATTTTTTGCCAGATATAGTTGGGGTGCATCCAGCTTCGCCAGTGAAAATGCAGGCGCTGGCTTGCCGATCAGCGGCGAAGGTACATTTTTAGGATCGAGTCGCAGGCCGTAGGCGAGCAAACCAACGATTAAAATGAAAACAGAAAGCGGTATCGCAAAACGCATTAGCCGGCTGTCTCTACCGCACTGTCCGGTTCTTTCACGGCCACTTTCGAAGTTCGCCGGTAACGCCGGTCGGAGGCGGCAAACAATCCTCCCAATGCCATGATAATGGCGCCCAGCCAGATCCAGCGGATAAAGGGTTTATAGTAAATGCGAATTGCCCAGGCGCCCTTGTCGTCCAGCGGTTCACCCAGCGCGATAAATAAATCCCGCGCCAGGCCAGCGTCGATAGCAGCCTCGGTCATCGGTGACTGCTGCACCGGATAAATACGTTTTTCCGGGAACATATTGACCTCAAACCGGCCGTTTTCCGACGTCACCTCAAAACTGCCACGCGTGGCGACGTAATTCTCGACCTCATAGTCTTTTACACCCTTGAACAGGAACTGATATCCAGCGACCGTGTATACGTCCCCTGGCGCCATGCGTAAATCCTTTTCCTGGTTATAGAGACTGGTCAGGGTAATGCCGGTGATAAACACTGCAATACCCAGATGTCCGAAAATCATGCCATAAAACCCGGCCGGTGTTGAACGCAAGGCTGAAACAAAGGACCTGCGGCTAAAGCGTTCATAAATTGCCAAAACCACACTACTGGCTATCCACAGCGACATGGCCAGGCCTGCAAACCCCAGCCATAACCACTCGGGCAAGGAAAAGCTCAGCAGCAACGCGACTACCAGAGCGATGATAGCCGGCGGGAGTAATCTGGACCTTAGCCGTTGGCTAGTATCGCTCCTCCAGCGAATTAACATGCCTACACCGATGAGCAGGCCGAGTGGCGCCGTCAAACTTAAGAATACGAGGTTGAAATAAGGCGGTCCAATTGAAATCTTGCCGCCCATGGCGTCGATTGCAATTGGATAAAGGGTGCCGAGTAATATCGCTGCAGCAGCAACCGTCAAAAATATATTGTTGGACAAGAGTGCCATTTCTCTCGACAAAAACTGTGTCTTTGCCGCGCTTTTCAACATCGGTGCGCGCCAGCAGTAGAGCGCCAGCGAGCCGCCGATGACGATACCCAGAAAGCCAAGAATAAATATACCGCGTTCCGGGTCACTGGCAAATGCATGCACCGAGGTCAGGACCCCGGAGCGAACCAGAAAAGTGCCTAATAAACTGAGCGAAAAAGCAAATATCGCAAGCAGCGCGGTCCAGGCCTTGAAAGTCCCGCGCTTCTCAGTAATCGCGAGCGAATGCATGAGCGCGGTACCGACCAGCCACGGCATAAAAGAAGCATTCTCGACCGGGTCCCAGAACCACCAGCCGCCCCAGCCGAGTTCGTAGTAAGCCCACCAGCTACCCAGCGCAATACCCAGGGTCAAAAATAACCAGGCAATATTGGTCCAGGGGCGTGACCAGCGGGCCCAGGCCGAGTCGACCGAACCGGAAAGTAATGCGGCTATCGAAAAGGCGAAGGCAACCGAGAAACCTACATAACCGAGGTATAGCATCGGTGGATGAATCGCGAGACCGACATCCTGCAACAACGGATTCAGGTCACTGCCCTCGGCAATGCCCGGCAGCAGACGTTCGAACGGGTTCGAAGTGAGTAGTATGAACAATAGAAATCCGATACTAACCAGTCCCATGACACCGAGCACGCGCGCGCGCATGACCAGGGGTACGCTACTGCTAAACAGCGCAACAGCCGCACTCCAGCCGGCCAGTATCAGCGACCATAATAACAGGGAGCCTTCGTGCGATCCCCAGACACCCGATATGAGATAGAGAAACGGCAACTGGCTGTTCGAATTCTTGGCCACGTAAAGCACGGAAAAATCATGATCGATAAATGCCCAGGTCAGGCAGGCGTAGGCAATCGCGACAAACAAAAACTGACCCAGGGCAGCAGGCTTAGCCAGAGCTATCCAGCGTTGTACCCCGAGTGCCGCGCCTGACAGTGGCAGCACCGACTGCACGATCGCAATACAAAGCGCCAGGATGAGCGCGAATTGACCTATTTCTGGAATCATAGTTAAAGCTCCCCGCCTGATTTTTTCATTGCCTCGGCAACCTCAGGCGGCATGTAGTTTTCATCGTGTTTGGCAAGGACTTCCTGGGCAACGAATGCACCGTTCTTATCGAGTCGACCGTTAGCGATAATACCCTGCCCTTCGCGGAACAGGTCTGGCAGTATGCCAGTATACATTACAGTAACCTGACTCTCGTTGTCGGTGAGGTCGAAATGCACTGTAAGGCCTTCCCCTGGGCGACTGACGCTGCCGCTGACGACCATGCCACCCATGCGAAATAAACGCCCCTGCGGTGCCTTGCCCTGGGCGACCTCACTCGGGGTGAAGAAAAACATAATGTTCTCGTCGAGAGATTTGAGCGCAAAACCAATGCCGGTGGCTATTCCAGCAACCATTAAAGCGATCAGCGCGAGTCTTTTCTTACGTGCGGGTTTCATTATTCCTGGCCTGATTACGTCTTATCAACTGTCGGAGTACCTGCCGGTGCTGTCGTTTCGGTAAATACCAGTTCAACCATAAAATCAGTGCGGCCAGTGCATAAGAAGGCCACACATAAATTGCGTATCCACCCATATAGAGAAATTCTGACACCTTTACTCCCCGCTTAGTTCCTGAACCCATTTACTATTGCGTTCGCGTAGCAATAGTTCGGCTCGACAGCGCTGAAACAGGGCAAGAACGTAATAAACCTGAAATGCCAGTGCCATCAACAACAGTGGCAACAACATGCTCCAGTGAATCGAGGGTTTATCAAACTTGGTTACCGTCGGTCCCTGGTGCAGTGAATTCCACCATTCGACAGAATAATGAATAATGGGAATGTTGACCACACCCACTATGGCCAGGATAGCAACCGCGCGCGCGGCAACACGTTTGTCTTCAATCGCACCGTGCAAACCAATAACGCCAAGATACAAAAACAGCAATATCAATTCCGATGTCAATCGTGCATCCCACACCCACCAGGTGCCCCACATGGGTTTGCCCCATAATGATCCAGTCACCAGTGCAAGGAAAGTAAAACTGGCGCCTATCGGTGCACTGCTTATCAATATGACCTCGGCCAGCTTCATACGCCAGACCACGGTCACGACACCGCAAAAAGCCATCACCACGTAGATGAACAAAGACATCCAGGCCGAGGGCACGTGTATGAAAATAATGCGGTAACTATCACCCTGCTGATAATCGGGCGGGGCCAGCACCAGGCCACCATAGAGTCCGGTAAGCAACAACACCAGGAATATCGATGCCAACCAGGGCATCCATTTTCCGGCGATCCGGTAAAAATGCGGGGGTGAACCCAGTTTATTGAACCATAAATACACTAATCAGAAGCTCCTTAACTCATACTCATTCTGAGCGCGGCGGCAGTGGCCAGCGGTGACAGGGAAATAGAGAGAAACAAAAAGGCCAACAACATGTAGATTTGTGCCGAAACATCCAGACCACCCGCAGCGCCTTCAATCGCGCCTGACGCGAAGATCAAAACCGGTACGTATAGCGGCAATACCAGAAGCGACAGGATTATACCACCTTTTGGCAGGCCAACAGTGAGCGCGACACCGATTGACCCAACTAAACTCAATATCGGGGTACCGATTAAAATGGTCAGTAGCAATATACCCTGGGCCGCTTGCGGCATACCCAGCATTTCGGCCAACAGGGGAGATACCAGTAGCAGGGGAATACCGGTGACCAGCCAGTGTGCAGCGACCTTGGCAAGCACTAATACCGGCATCGGATGGGCGCTCATGAGTAACTGTTCCAGCGACCCGTCATCGAAATCAGAGCGGAATATACTGTCCAGCGACAGCATGGCCGCGAGCAAAGCGGCTACCCAGATGATGCCCGGGGCAATACGGGCAAGCAATTCGGGTACTGCACCTACGGCCAATGGAAACAGGGTGATGACGAGAATGAAAAACAACAGGGGGTTGGCAAATTCTGCCCGATTTCGAACTGCCAGGGTCAGGTCTCGCCGCAACAGGTAAATAAAGGCCTGGCTGAGTGATAATCGATTCATGTCGACAGATTCAGGCGTTGAAGATCGCAGCCCAGCATCGATATATCGTGATGTGAAGTCATGACTATAATTCCCTGCTGCTGCAAATGTTGGGCAAACAGTGACTCAAAATAGCCCATACTTTTTTTATCGAGCGAGGTGAATGGCTCATCCAGTATCCACAGCAACGATTCAGTAACTATCAGCCGCGCCAGTGCCAGCCTGCGTTTCTGCCCCGCCGAGAGACTGGCGACCAGCGTATCTCCATACCGATATAGATTGACTCGATCCAGCACGGTATCAAGATCCAGTTCGGTTGGCTTTCCCATCGCCTGTACCAGGCGCAGGTTTTCCAGACAAGTCAGTCCACGCTTAATGCCATCATGGTGGCCAACATAACCCACCTGCTCATAATATTCGCCCGCCAACTGGTCAATGGCTTTCCCGCGCCAGTAAACATTACCTTCATCGGCCATTTTTAAACCGGTCAGAATCCGCAGCAAGCTGGTCTTACCACTACCATTGCTGCCTTCCACTAACAACATTTGCCCTTCCGCAAGCGATAAATTAAGATGCTCGAACAGCACTGTGTCATCGCGGATACAGGCAAGATTTTCGATTTGGAGGAGGACAGGCTCGGACATGAAGAGGTCTAAAACAAAAGTGCATGAAGGCTAGCCAAAAACCCGATGAAATACAATCATCAGAGTTGACCTTAGTCAAGGAAATCGCTTTTAAACCACTTTGGTACCTGAAAAATCGGCATCTGCAAACCATATTGCCAAATGTCATCCACCCGGCCTTCCCGGTGGTCGAAAAACAACGTATTGAACTGGAAGATGGCGATTTTATCGATTTGCTGTGGACCAGTGCGCGTGCTCCGCAAACTTTGCTGATTTTGCATGGGCTCGAGGGTTCGGTGCATTCAGCCTATGCAAAGCGAATTCTGAACTATTGCAATGCGCAGCAGTTACCGGCAGTGCTGATGCATTTTCGCGGTTGCAGTAGTGAACCAAACCGGCTACTGCGCAGTTACCATTCGGGAGAGACAGGCGATTTGCAACAGGTGATAGCGCATTTGAAAAGCAGCGGCGTGCGCGA
>JAPUFZ010000158.1 GCA_027293245.1 Gammaproteobacteria bacterium | reverse complement strand
TGGGACACCGGCATCAGGAACCAGTGCCTGGGTTTGTTCAGTGTTTGCCGAAACCCCGGGAAGGCAGCGAATGACTGATTCACAGGCAGGGTCGGAGTCGACTCACAGGCCGATTTCTTGCGCCTTGCTGGCCGTACTACCATCCCGGCTATAGTAAATGATAAGAATTTTTTGCAATAGTTAGTTCCAGAGCTGGCTTTGGTAGTCCTGATTATTATGCCCATGCTTAAGGTAAAATCAGAGGCTGCCTAAATGGTCTCTTTCTAGTTTTACAATAATGACCCATTATAAGCAATAGCATGTCTTCAATGGTTAGAAATCGATCTCACAGTTTATACTTCAAGTTATAGTTTGTAGCCTTTTAGACGAAATTGGACTATAACTTCGGTGATTTAACCAGATGCTGCTAATATAAAGAGCAATATTTTGCACATAAAGACTTGCCCTGCAAGGTTGATCAAGGTAATCTTCCGCCGGCACGGGCACACAAAATTCTATCCAATTCGACACAGTTCTCGGAGAAAAGAACATATGAAAACTAAACAGTTTTTGAAAATCGCTGCGATTGCAGCGGTCACGGCTGGATTTGCAGCCGGCTGTACCAGCGACAGTAGTGAAACCATGGAAGCAACTACGATGGCTGAAGAGGAGTGTATGGGTGCGACTCCAGAAGTGAAGAATGCGATTTACGCTGCCAAGTTGAAGAATGCCCGCGCCAGAAATCTGGGCTTCGAATGGCGTGATACAGCCAAAATAATTGATAGTGCAGAAAGAGCGGCGGAAGAATGTGATAACGCCAGGGCTAAAACACTGGCAGACAAGGCTGAGCAGCAGGCATCAGATGCCATCGCCCAGTTCCATGCTGATCAGGAAATGCAGCAAATGGAAGAAACGCAGGAAAGCATGGGCGCATCTTCCATGTCTGCGGGTAGTTACATGGTTGTCAGCGGAGATAATTTGTGGAGTATTGCCGGCCAGGACTCGATTTACGGCAATCCTTATGAATGGCCTCTGATTTATAAGGCTAATTCTCTCCAGATCAAGGATGCAGACCTGATTTTTCCGGGCCAGAACTTCAACATTCCTCAAGCAACGAGTTCAGAGAGTGCCGCGGCAATTGAGCATGCGAAAAATCGAGGCGCCTGGACATTGGGTGAAACCGAAGCATCGGATCTGGATTATTTGTCACGTTTAGAGTAATCAGTCAGCGATTTTTTAAAAAGCCCGCTCTCGCGGGCTTTTTTTTGTGGTGTGCCAGGTTATTTGCGATGTAATTGGGTTGGTATCCCGGAACCATTATCAAGCCAACTACTCTTACTAATCGACATGACGCGTTTACTCATTCCATTGATTTTGTATTTTAGCCTGGGATCGCCTGCCCAGGCAATCGAGATGCAATTGAAAGGGCTTGACGGTTCTATCCAGCAACTAAGCGATTTCAGAGGAATATGGGTTGTTGTTAATTACTGGGCGACATGGTGCCCACCCTGTATAGAGGAAATGCCGGAGTTACAGGCCTTTCATGACGCTAATGTGGGTCGGGCAATAGTCGTTGGAATTAATACCGAAGTTGTGTCCCGTGACAGGATACTGCAATTTCTCGATGACTATTTCATTACCTATCCGATATATACCTCGCCACCATTGTTTGAATCAGAGTTGGGAAGTATCCCGGGCTTACCAACGACTTTCCTCATATCGCCACAGGGGAATGTCGAAGCCCGGCAGGTCGGTGGTGTTACCCGGAAAATGATTGAAATGTTCATTGAGAAATGGGAGTCGCAATAATCGGACATCGAACGAATTTGCCCACCCGTAGTAATGCCAGTCCATAAAAACCGACTATAATTTTCTGTAAGCGCCGGAAATCCTGCTAATATGCCGCGCATAGTCGCTCTTAAAATAATATGAATAAAACAAATACCCTCGAAGGAATTCTGCAGCTTCTGGTAGCCCAGGACATAGTCGAGCAAGACAAGGCGAGTATGATATCGAGCCTGGTATCTGTGCAAGACCGTAACAAACTGGAGCCCGTAGAAATGATTGCCCATCGGCAGTGGGCGAACAAGTCAAAACCAGAACAGGTATTGACTCTTGATGTTTTAACAGACTGGCTGGCAGTCGAATCTGGACTCGAGCGACACCACTTCGATCCCCTGAAAATGGATGTTGCCGCCTGCACTTCGATCATGTCTTACGCCTATGCTTCTCGTTTCAAAATTCTTGCGGTAAAGGTCAGTCCAGAGGAAGTTGTTATTGCCGTTTCCGATCCATTTAATACTGAATGGAAAAATGAACTGGATCGAATTGTAGGGCGACCGATCAAAACCGTAATAGCCAATCCCAAGCAACTCAGTTCTTACTTGCTGGAGTTTTACAGTATTAGCAAGGCAATGGATAATGCCGGAGTCAATCAGGCTGAAATACCTAAGAGTCTGCAAAATCTGGAGCAGTTGATCGAACTCGGAAACCTGGGTTCGGTTGATGCCGACGATCAGCATATTGTTAGTATTGTTGACTGGTTATTACAGTATGCCTTCAATCAGCGTGCCAGTGATATTCATATTGAGCCCCGGCGTGAGCAGGGCAATGTGCGCTTCAGAATCGATGGTGTCATGCATCAGGTATATGAAATCCCTGCCAATATTACTTCAGCGGTAATCAGTCGGATCAAAGTCCTGGGCAGACTCGACGTCGCCGAAAAGCGCAAGCCGCAGGATGGGCGCATCAAAACACGTTCACCGGATGGGGCGGAAATTGAGCTCCGATTGTCGAGTATGCCGACTGCCTTCGGTGAGAAACTGGTACTCAGGATCTTCGATCCGGAAGTGTTGGTAAAAAACTTTTCTGCACTTGGTTTTGAAAAAAAGGAATCAGAGATCTGGAACCAGATGATAAGTCAGCCACACGGAATTATCCTGGTGACCGGTCCAACCGGGTCTGGTAAAACCACAACCCTTTATACCAGCCTGAAACACCTGTCGACACCCAAAGTAAATGTTTGCACGATCGAAGATCCGATTGAATTGGTTGAACCTAGTTTTAACCAGATGCAGGTGCAGCAAAACATAGGTCTTGATTTTGCCAGCGGTGTTAGAACTTTATTGCGCCAGGACCCCGATATCATAATGGTAGGAGAAATTCGTGACCATGAAACTGCTGAGATGGCTGTGCAGGCCGCTCTCACCGGTCACCTGGTGCTCTCAACTCTGCACACCAACGATGCACCATCGGCAATAGCGAGGTTATCTGAAATCGGTGTGCCCTCTTATTTGATCAGCGCCACCCTGATTGGAGTGGTAGCACAAAGGCTGGTTCGAACCCTTTGCCCACATTGCAAGCAAAATCAAAGCTTTGATAAACTTGAATGGGAGGCACTGATCAAGCCATGGAAAACGTCGGCACCCGATACAATCGCACAGGCTGAGGGTTGCCTGGAGTGCCGGCAGACCGGATTTATAGGGCGTGTTGGAATTTACGAGATGATGCCGATTACCGATTCACTGAAGCAGGAGATTAGTAGTGGATTTGATCTGGTTAAGTTTCGCAAGGCCGCGATAAAACAGGGCATGAAACCTCTCAATCTGGCGGGCGCGCAAAAAGTAGCGAAAGGGGTGACCACGATTGGTGAGGTGCAAAAGGTAGCACCACCCAGATACGATGGCTAGCCCGCATTTCTCATCAGGATGACGGGCCCTCGCTTGTTCTTTGAATCCACATGGAATTTTCTTCAGTCGGTAATACGCTAGTTGTCACCTTTTTGATCCCGCCTTATTGTCTGAACCAGCGCTGATTAAGAGCGCCAATGATCTTGATG
>JAPUFZ010000157.1 GCA_027293245.1 Gammaproteobacteria bacterium | reverse complement strand
GTTTTAAGCACCGTCATCGGCCATAATAAAGCAGCGGGTAAAATCTTACTGGATGCAGGCGGCCTGGCCCTCTCGAAAGACAGGAGCGCTGACAAATTTCGCCCTGAGGTGGGTTATGGTCAAATCTGCAGCCCGGACGGTACCATCATTCCCGAACTCTATGTCACTTCCGTTAGCCAGGAACATGGCCATGTTCGAGTCAGGGATGTAAATGACTATAAGCTTTTTCCGATCGGTTCACGTTTACGTATTCTGCCGATCCATGCTTGCATGACGGCCGCCGCTTATGATCATTTCAATATTGTTGAAAATGGCGTTATTTCTGGAAAATGGGACCGGGTAAACGGCTGGTAGGCTGGTAATTATTCAGCTAACCCTGAGCGCAAAACACAGTAAAGGAATACTAACTCGAGAAACCAGGTTTCATTAGCAGTGGTTTACTGAAAATGACACCGATAAAGTCAAATATTGCCAGGATCAACCGGTTGCTTTCTTAGTCATATCAAAATCCTCCACATTTTGCGCCAGCTGCAACTTGCGGCGTTCATCGCGTGGAGGAATCCCAAACATGTCGCGGTAACATTTACTGAAATGCGGGGCTGAGATAAATCCACAGGCGAGCGCAATATCGACGATCGACTTACTGGTTTGTAGCAGTAATAACCTGGCGCGATTGAGTCGAAGGTTTAAATAATAACGAGTAGGTACACAGTTCAGGTGTTTCTGGAACAGGCGCTCGAGTTGTCTTCGTGATATGCCAACGTATCTCGATAACTCATCAAGGCTTATCGGTTCTTCAAGATTGGCTTCCATCAGAGTTACCGCTTCCGTCAGCCTGGGCTGGTTGGCGCCCAGATGAAGCTGCAGTGGTATACGCTGACGGTCTTCGGTGCCGCGAATGCGTTCGCACATGAATTGTTCTGAGATATGTGCAGTTATTTTTGATCCATGGGTATCACTAATTATTTTCAGCATCATATCCAGCGATGCCTGCCCTCCGGCACAGGTGATTCGATCACGATCAATCAGGAACAGGTCATCGGTAAACTGCGCTTTGGGAAATTCTTCGCGCATGCTCGCGATGTTTTCCCAGTGTATGGTGCATTTATAGCCATCCAGCAGGCCAGCCCGGGCCAGCAGATAGCTGCCGGTACAGACGGCACCGATAGTGATATTCCGGCTGGCAATTTTTCGCAGTGCAAATTTCATTGGCCTGGTCCAGGAATCGGCAATTTCGACACCACCACAAACGAACAAAATCGACATTGCCCCTGCTTTGTCAATACCGGCGTCGGGAGAAATTTCGAGTCTATTGCTGGCTTTCACCGGGTTGCCATCCAGGGTATAGACGCTCCATTGATAAAGTGTTTTTTGAGCTGCTCGATTGGCCATGCGCAGCGGTTCGATCGCTGAGGTAAATGCGATCATCGAATAGTTCGGCACCAGCAGGAATCCGAAATGATTTGGCTTCACTTCGGTTTTTACTTCACTCATGAGCGGGCAATAGAGCTAAAGGCATAATTTTCCGGGCGTGTGATCAATTAATGATCAATAACACTCAAAATACTAGTCTTTAATCTGGGCTAATGCACGGTATTTCTGTTGGGGTTGTGGGGACTCAACCCCTGGATCGCGAGGCAGTTCCCCAGTTGGGCTCAATTTATGGGGCAAGCTTTGCCACTTTCTAATACGCTGAATCGGGCATCGAATCCTTGCGTTGCTTTATGTAGTCGAGCAATGCTTCATCAATCGCGGGGTCAATGGCTGGTGCCTGATATTCGCCAAGCAGCTTTTTCCACTGGGTATTGGCGCGCTGAGCATGATCGAGTTTGCCATCCAGTTCCCATTGTTCGAAGCTGTTATTATCGGTGATAGGCGATCTGTAAAACGCGGTTTTGAAGTTTTTCTGGGTATGCGCGCAGCCGAGAAAGTGGACGCCGGGGCCGACCTCGCGAATGGCATCCATTGCCTGCCCGTTTTCAGACATATCAACACCATTAAGCAAAATTTCTATCATTTCAGCCTGATCGACATCCATGACAAACTTTTCATATCCCATCGCTAGACCGCCTTCCATCCAGCCCGCGGTATGCAACATGAAATTAACCCCAGCGAGCGCGGCGGGCAGCAAGGTGTTGACTGCCTCGGAGGCAGCCTGTGCATCGGGTAGCTTGGAGGCGCAGAGCCCGCCGCCGGAACGAAACGGAACGCCCAGTCGGCGCGCCAGCGCAGCCATGATGTAAAGTACCAGGGCGGGTTCCGGTGTACCAAAGGTGGGTGCACCCGACTGCATCGACATGGAACTCGCGAAGCTGCCAAAAATAACCGGTGCTCCCGGGTTGACCAGCTGCACGAATGTGAGCCCAGCCAGGGCTTCGGCAAGCGTTTGAGCCGCGGTTCCGGCCACCGTTACCGGCGACATTGCACCAGCGAGGATAAATGGAGTGATAATACAGGCCTGATTATTCTCTGCGTAAACCTTGGCGGCACCGAGCATGGTGTCGTCAAAAGTCATTGGCGAGTTGGCGTTGATCAGGCTTGTCGCATAGGTTCTCGGCTTGCCGGTTTCTGCATCGATATAGTTGTCACCAGCGAGGATCTTGATCATTTCGACGGTATCCTGCGCGCGTTCCGGAGCGGTAACAGAGCCCATGAATCCCTTGTCGGAATATTTGATATGCGAGTACACCATGTCCAGATGACGTTTATTGACGGGGATATCAACGGGTTCACAAATAGTGCCTCCCGACAGGTGCATTGAAGGCGATACATAGGCGAGCTTGACGAAATTCTGAAAATCCTCGAGGGTCGCGTAGCGACGGCCTTTATCCAGGTCGAATACAAAAGGACTCCCGTAGGCGGGTACAAATGCCGTGTTTTTACCGCCTATACGTACATTACGCTCAGGATTGCGCGCGTAATGCGTGTATTCGGCGGGCGCCGATGCCTGAATGATCGAGCGGCACATGCCGCGTGGGAAACGTACGCGCTCACCGTCAATGCTGGCGCCGCCTTTTTTCAGGATGTCGAGCGCTACCGGCATATCACGGAAATCGATGCCGATTTCTTCGAGAATGATGTCGGCATTGTTTTCGATTATTTGCAATCCGTCCTCATCGAGCACTTCGTAATAAGGAATCTTACGTGTGACATAAGGCTTGCTCGGGGTCGCTTCCACTGAGCCGGCGCCCGGTCCCTGACGTCCCCTACGGCGCCTGCGTGAATGGCCACGAATGTTCGATTGACTCATCTGTAACTCCGAAATATACCTGTACCTGACAGGCACCTGGTTGGTTAAAATCAATCATTCAAGTATGGTTTTAGCGCTCAAGTGAGGCTGATCTAAGCGCGACTTCCAACTGTTTGCTAGCGTCATCAACAGCGTCAACAAATACTAAATAAAGTTGTCCAATTTAGGGTTTAAGATAGAATGCTGGGACAATAATCGTTAAAAAATGAGCGAACGGAGGCCTTGTTATTCCGGTAGAAACTGAACATATTGGAATCCTTCTGATAGAAGGCTACCCGTTGATTCCATTTAGTTGTGTGGTGGATTCGATGCGTACAGCGAATCGCCTGTCAGAGGGCAGGCTTTACCAATGGCATTTTTTTGCGCCAGACAGCGAACCGGTCTCATCGAGTAGTGGAATCACGGTGCCGACTCGACCATTAAACCAGGCCAAAAATCTCGCGACGCTGTTGATTTGTGCACCCAATACGGCCCAGTATTTCGATCATCCGGGCACGCTGAAGTTTTTGAAAAGCCTGGATAAACAGGAAGTCAACCTCGGAAGTGTCAGTTCGGGCAGTTTCATTCTGGCGAAAGCATCATTGCTTGATCATTGTCGTTGCACCATACACTGGGAGAATATACCGGTGTTTAAGGAAATTTATCCGCACCTGGACGTGGCATTCTCTTTATATGAAATCGACAACAGGCGTTTTACCTGTTCGGGGGGTACCGCGGCGCTCGATATGATGTTGAAATTGATCGAAAATCAGTACGGCCGCGTCCTGGCACAAAAAATTTCGCAGCAATTTCATCATGATCGCATTCGAACCACGAATGACTCTCAGCAAATGGCCGATCGAATCGACCTGGCAATGAGTGCCCCGAAACTAATCGATGTGATCCATTTGATGGAATCCAATATCGAGATACCGCTGTCCTTACCCACCATAGCGGATCAGTGCAGCCTTTCCCTGCGCCAGATTGAACGCCTGTTTCACAAGTATCGCGACGTCACGCCGAGCCAGTATTACCTGTCGCTGCGCCTGTCGTACGCCAGACAGTTGTTGTTGAACACCAATAACAGTGTGATTGATATTTCTATTGCTACAGGCTTTGAAACCCAGTCTTACTTCACCGCCTGCTATCGAAAATATTTTGGCAGCTCACCGCGTAGTCATCGCTCTCAGGTTGCAACCGAAAGGCAGGGTTGAGACCGGTCCTGTTTTGCATCAGGCTGCCATCTGCGGGCCCACACCCTCAAATAAATTTAGACAGGCTTCGCACATTAGACGCGCGCGCGGCATGCTCCCGGAACTGACGGATTTCTTTTCGCAATACCCCGGCCTCAGTCTCCAGTGCGTCCTGGAAGGCAGGGGATTTTAGTAACTCGATATACTTGTCTATGACTTTTGACCCGGGCGCGTAGGGTAACTCGCAGGCATGATAATACTGGTTGTTTGCCTCATTGGTGATTTGCTCGACATTTGGCGTTCGATCCAAAAGATCAAACGACATATGCAGGCTGTATTTACCTGGCGTAGTGCATTGATGCGGCACCCCGGCGCGGAGATAAAGTGCATCGCCTGGCCGCATGTTAACTTCGTATTTAACAGGGCCTAATTGAGCATCACTTAGATTCTCGTTGCCGAAATATCGCCGCTGCTGTGGTTCATATAAGCTCCAGGTCTTCCTTCCTTCCAGATGCACGACCAGCACGTCGTCTGAATCGGCATGGCCTTCATAGGCTTCGTTATGCATTTGTGAAAAAAAGCTGACACAGTTCGCTATGCCACAGGGCATGCCTTCATCCAGCCGCGCGCAAAACGCATTAATCCCCGGATCCAGTATATCCAGCCCTTCCAGTACAATTGCACCACCTTTAGCCAATTCCTGATTGATTAAATCTTTGTCCATAAACTCCAGAGACTTCATCTGAACGTTCTTTTTCTTCAAGGTTGCTTCGAGCGGTATGCGTGCACCCGCTGTTTTGATATGTATCCATTCGGGCTTTAGCAGAGGATTATTCAGGTGATGCTGTAGATCCTTAAGGGTAAAGTAACTCGGTTTGGAAATTAGTCCGGCGCCATAGGCAAATTCAGCGGGCGGGTTTTTTCTTTGTTTGTTGTAAAAGTCGAGCAAGGTGCTCAGGTCTTTGTGCAGCTTAAATTTCATACCCGGTGTCTCCTGAATCAGGTGAGAATTATCGTATAAACTGGCCAGGCCCGCTAGCGGTTAAATATTACCCGATAGCAGAAAAATAACCCTCGAAGGCCTCGATAGTAGTCTCGATATCGGCACGGCTAATATCGAGGTGGGTGACCATGCGGATAGATGGTGAACCGGCAGCGATGATGATGCCCCTGCCGAGGAGCGCTTCGCGCAAAGCTGTTATATGGTCGGCCGATGGTGTTATGAATACCATGTTAGTGTGTTGTTCGACTGGCATGACCCCGAGTCGGGCAATGCCCTCTGCCAGTAGTGTTGCATTACTGTGATCTTCCGCCAGACGCTCAACATGATGATTTAACGCGTAAAGCCCGCCTGACGCCAGGATTCCTGCCTGGCGGGTACCACCACCGAGCAATTTGCGACCGCGCCGGGCTTTATCGATAAACGCCTGGCTGCCCGCCAGCACCGAGCCGACCGGTGCCCCCAGGCCTTTGGACAAACATAGCGATATACTATCGAATGGAGCCGCTATCTCGGCGGCGCTAATTCCCTGCGCGACTACCGCATTCATCAGTCGCGCACCGTCGAGATGGGTCTGCATGCCGGCGCCATGGGCGACGTCGCAAAGCGCCAGCAGATGCGACTGTTGCTGAACCCGGCCCGAAATCGTATTTTCCAGGCATAGCAGGCGCGAAATCGCAAAATGATTATTGTCTGGCTTTATTGCCGCGCGTACATCATCGACCGATAGTTCCAACTGTGGGCCGGTTTGCAACGCGGTTGAGGCAATGCCACCGAGGACCGCGGCGCCCCCCGCCTCATGGCTATAAACGTGATAAACATCACCGCTGATGAATTCGTCCCCGCGTGCGCAATGGGACAGGAGTGCGAGTAAATTACCCTGGGTACCGCTGCTGACGAACAGGGCGGCCTGCTTGCCGAGCAGATCTGCAACCGTTTGTTCGAGTTGGTTGACACTCGGGTCCTCGCCATAAACATCGTCACCCACGTCTGCACTGGCCATAGCTTCGCGCATGGCAGGGCTCGGCCTGGTCAGGGTGTCACTGCGATAGTCGACAGGATTGTTGGTGTGAGTTTTCAGGGTGATCAACGTATTACAAGGCGATGGGTGGAATATACCAGAGGTTCCCTGATATCGACAACGAACGCAGGTTATCATTGGTCAATAAATCATTATCGAATATGATCGCGTTATGAATAATAGCAAAGACTCGATCGCGGCAATCCCCGGCTATGACGAATAAAATAAACTTTGACCTGTTGGTAGACCGGACCCATAGCGAAAGTGATAAATGGGGCAAGTACCGCGGCACCGATATTTTACCTATGTGGATTGCGGACACTGATTTCCCGGTGGCGGCAGAAATTACTCAGGCCCTTCATGCGCGTATCGAGCATGGTGTTTTTGGTTATTCGCACCCGTCACCAGCACTGATTGAGCTGGTGGTTGAACGCATCAAGAAACTGTACCAATGGGATATCAAGGCAGAATGGCTGATCTGGATTCCCGGGGTTGTGAATGGTCTTAACCTGGCTTGCCGTAGTATTGGCTCCAGTGGCGACGGCGTGTTTGTGCCGTCAGTAATTTACCCGCCTTTCGCTTCCGCCCCCGAACTAAGTGACCGTATTCGCCGGCCCGTGCCCATGGTCCAGAGCAAGGCGCGCTGGGTGCTTGACCTGCAGTGGTTGCAGCAAAATATCACCTCTGATAGTAGGCTTTTGTTATTCTGCAATCCCCATAATCCTGGTGGAGCAGTCTATAGCCGGGAGGAATTAACCCGGCTCGCCGAACTCGCCGTGATCCGGGATTTAATCATCTGCTCGGATGAAATCCACAGCGACTTGATCCTCGAACCAGGCCTGAAACACATACCGATTGCTTCACTGAACCCGGACATTGCCAATCGCAGCATTACCTTAATGGGGACCAGCAAATCCTTCAACATGGCTGGACTCGGGTGCTCATTTGCTATCATTCCACAACGTAAATTACGCCTCGAGTTTAAAAAAGCGCGCTGGGGTATCGTGCCCGCTGTGAATATACTGGGTTTAATCGCCACGCAGGCGGCCTATGAACATGGTGACGACTGGAATCGCCAGCAAGTCGATTACCTGCGTGCGAACCGGGATTATTTAATTCGTGAAATTAATCAAATTCGTGGTCTCAAGCTCGATATTGTAGAGGCTACTTTCCTGGCCTGGATCGATGTGTCAGAACTTAAACTGGATAATTCTCTGGCCTTTTTCGAGAAGGCCGGGGTAGGTTTATCAGCCGGCCGGGATTTTGGCGACGATAGATTCATGCGTTTGAACTTTGGCTGTCCGCGCTCCCTGGTAGAGGAAGCAGTGACGCGAATACGCCTGGCAGTCAGTGATTACTGGGCAGCTTAATTTATAGAGATGAAAGAAAACATGTTTAGTAAAGCAATAGTACGCATGCCGGCGCAGAGCCTGGTTGATGGAATCACCACGGCAGGCCTGGATGAACCCGATTACCCATTGGCGCTGGAACAGCATCGGCACTATATCGATGCGCTGGAATCCTGCCATTTGACAGTCGAGGTTATGCCGGCAGACGAGCAATTTCCAGATTCCATGTTTATCGAAGATACCGCATTGTTGATGCCGCGATGTGCGATCATGACCAATCCGGGGGCAGCATCACGCCGGGGTGAAGTGAAACAGGTATCGGCCCGGTTAAAACAATATTACGACAAGGTCGAATCTATTCAGGCGCCGGGTACCATCGACGGCGGCGATATCATGATGGTTGGTGATCATTGCTACATTGGTCTGTCGGAAAGGACTAACCAGGACGGAGCCTCGCAAATGGTTGAACTTCTGCAGGCCTATGGCTATAGCGGTTCGATGGTAACGATCAGCGAAGCCCTGCATTTGAAATCATCGGTGTCATATCTCGAAAACCATAACCTGGTGGTGACCGGTGAACTTTGCGATATGGCTGAATTTGCTGAATTCAAACAGCTGCGGATTGAAGCAGCCGAACGCTATGCCGCCAATTGTGTCTGGATTAATAATCGAGTGCTGGTACCTGCGGGTTACCCGCAAAGCACCGGGATGATCCAGGCGCTGGGTTATACAGTCATTGAGCTCGATGTTTCCGAATTTCGCAAGCTTGACGGCGGACTCAGTTGTCTGTCATTGCGATTCTAGTGAAATAGTTTCAGATTCGACATGCTGGTCAAACCAGTCAACACACTCTCGAACGATGTCAGCGAACTGATCCAGCAGTCGCAGCATTACCATGCGGGGCTGTATCCGGGCGAAAGTGTTTACCAGGAAAATCCCCAACAATTGCTGGCGCAAAATGTTTATTTCATCGGTGCCTATCGTGAGCAGACACTGCTTGGTATCGGCGCGGTAAAGCGTATTGATGCGCCTTTGCCATATGGGGAAATAAAAAACCTGTTTGTCGACCCTCACCATCGAGGGCAGGGTGTATCGCGGGTGATTATGCAGGCCCTCGAGCAACAATTGATAAACACCGGGATCGGTGTATGCCGGCTCGAAACCGGGGTTAACCAGCCCGAATCGATCGCGCTGTATGAGAGCCTGGGATATAAGCGATGTGAGCCATACGGTGATTACCAGCCCGATCCGCTGAGTATTTTCATGCAGAAAGAACTAACTGGGTAGCTGTAGTAAAAAACTGATTCTCGCAAAGCCGCAAAGCCGCAAAGCCGCAAAGCACGCAAAGGTGTCTATAGTTAGGGTATTGCCAACAATTCCGCTCCTGTTAAATAAAGTATAATAATCTCATCGTCGTAAATTTCCTCTCTTTACCTTTGCGTGCTTTGCGGCTTTGCGAGAGCTACAGAACTGTATTTTAATGTCGTAATTTTCTTCCAATTGGTCGTTCCTGTTTGGCGTGCGCGAAATATTTTCGGCTATCCTGTAGCCATTCAATATCCCATCGCCTGGTCAGTCGGCGATGCTGATACACCACACAAATTAACAGACAGCAAGGCGACCCATGGCAATACCATCACATGTTAAGTACCTGATAATAGGCGCGGGCATACATGGCCTGAGCACCGCCTACCACCTGGCGCAGCAATTGAAAGCGCAGCGTAAAGGCGACGGCCGTGACATTTTAATTGTCGATAAGGGCGGCATTGCCGCCGGTGCTTCAGGCATTGCCTGTGGCGTGATTCGAAATAACTATTTTCAACCCGCGATGCGCGAACTAATGGCGCACAGTGTCAGTGTCTGGGAAACCGATCCCGAGGGTTATAGCTACCACCCGGTCGGTTATATGCAAATCAGCCCCGAGAGCATGCACGCAGATGTCGCCACCATCGCCCGGCAACAAAAAGACATCGGTTATGAGTCGACCTTCATCGAGGGCGAGAAAGAATCTGCCGACTATATGAAATCCCTGTTCCACGACTGGCAGGCCAAGGGTATTACCTCGGTACTCCATGAAAAACGCGGCGGTTATGCGAATAACACCAAAGCCATGTATGCACTGGCGAGAAAAGCCGAGAACGAGGGGGTCCGGATTCTAACCGGCTGTACTGTCACTGGTTTCAAAAGCGAATCGGCGGGTGGCGCGATCAAAGCGGTCGAAACCGACAAGGGCGAGATCGGCTGCGACATGGTTATTATCGGTGCGGGTCCCTGGGCCAAGATCATCTGGGATATGCTCGAGCTACCGAAGACCATCAGTATCAAGGGCAAAGACGGGATCATGCATGACGATATCCCGATGTGGATTTACTGGTCACTGCAGGAAGGCACGCTCGGTGTCGATCCTGAGCTGCAAAAAACCAACGATGGACGCTTCCCGCCCGTGATCCATGTCGACAGCAACGCACCCCTGTATTCGAACTACGATGGTTCACTGATAACCAACGCGATGTGGGGTATTTACTACAAACCCGACTTTCACTTCGGTGGTATCCAGGGTGGTGCCGCACCCTATGCGATCGAAACCGACCCGGACGAGGTTGCGGTTGACCCGTATGGTGTCGACTCCCCCGACTTCGTTGTTGGTGAAGACTTTGCGCACATGTGGGTCTCGGCGTTAGCGCATTGCCAGAAGCGCTTCGAAGGCCAGTTTGATTATTACAAGAACGAACCCTCGGGTGGCATCGGCTCATTTACCCCGGATAGCTTTCCGGTGTTCGATATGTTCCGCGAAAACTGTTACCTGATCGCCGATTCGAATCATGGTTACAAAATGCTCGGCGTGGGCAAGCTGGTGGCCGAGGAAATCTGCGGTAAGCATAGCACACTGCTTGAACCCTTCCGTTTCTCTCGTTATGCCGACGGAAGGCTTCACCCTACCTCCAACAGTCCGTTCCCGTGGAGTTGAGTGAGCTGCGCCTAGACGTTCTCGAGCCGCTGTCGTTCCAACTCGCATCGAGAAGGTCGGATCCGGCAGAGCAAGTCGAACCATCGAGGGGAGAAAATTCGTGACGACAGACCTGGAAGCCTATG
>JAPUFZ010000156.1 GCA_027293245.1 Gammaproteobacteria bacterium | reverse complement strand
CCATTCGTAGGATGGGTGCAACCCACCAGGTTAATCATTTACCCAGATTGATCTCGCATCGAGCCACTCGACCGCCGGGTGCTGGCTCAGTTTGTGCATCAGTTCAGGGATGAAACCCCAGACTTCCTCATCTTGTGCCAGGTGATGCGTCAGTATTCCAGTCGGTTCGGTGCTCGTCTGGTTTCCAGTGCGTCGGGTAAAGAGGTGATCGCAAATTAGTGCGATGGCCATGGTTTCGCCTACAAAACCGCGACCATGACGCCAGTTGACCAGGTCAAGATGGGTATTAACCTGCAACAAACCTTCTGCGGGGTATGCGCTCGCACGTGCCCACATCGACGATACCCCGCGAAACCCGGCACTGACCAGGGCCGCATAGGTTCGTGATTCAATACGATTCCAGGGCGGTACCAACACCGGCAGAAACTGATCTGCAAATGCAGTGTGCAGTTGCCGACAGCCTGCCGCCAGTTGTGTTTGAATTTCATCCGTGCTGCGCTCGCCACCCAGCTCGATTTTTTTCACACCCTCAGCCGCGTAGCTACTATGCGAATAGCCGTGTTGAAAAACGGTAATATTGTCCCGATCGCGTAGATATCCGGGCAGAGAGTCCTGTAGCAAAGACGGAATGGTAGCCAATGCCACTGGGATCTGTAAGTCCTGGCTGAGTGAGTTGAGCCGCTTTAATTCTGCTGTTTCCTCGATCGCGTCATCGTCACGCCACCAGAAGCTTGCCCTATTGGCGGTATCGGACCACAAATCGAGTTCGTCATACAGCCTGACCCAGGCTCCAGTACTGGAACGGTCGCTATTAGACATTGAGCCACTCTTGCAACAAACCCGCGCTGACATTGGCCCCATTCATTCGCATATCAATCGATTGTTGAGGCATTTCACTGGCGCGGTCGACCGCCGTCGCCAATGACTCGGCAGTCAGTGCTTGTTGTTCCAGCGAAATCACGCGATCGTGTCGTTGTAACAGGTTTGCGCGTAAGCTCTGCTCAACTTCGTCCGCGTCTGAAAATGGCACCATCACTGCGCGAGCTCCGGATCTCAATACATCACAAACGGTGTTATAGCCTGATTGTGAAACCGAAACAGCGCATTGCGTTAGCAGGGCCTGAAAGTCGCTGCGATTGCGTTCGACGATGATTCCCGCACCCGCGGTGTTTTGTAATTGCTCGAAGCCGTCCGCATCGATACCCTGTCCCACCAGCAATCGCCAGGTATGCCGATTCAACTTCGAGCGAGGTTTGGCGTCTATGGCTGTTTTTAATAATTGCAAACTGGCGGCGCCTCCGCCACCGGAAACCAGCACTTCATGCTCGTTGCCAGCCTGGTTTTGATTGCCATCGATGGGCTCGCTAATATAGCCGGTATAAAAGGTTTTATCTGCTATTTCGTTGGCCAGTGAATAAGTATCATCGAGGCTTGCAAAGCGTTCATCGCCGTGGACCAGTATTTTGTCAAAATACAAATCAACCAGCGCGTGGATTTCCTGGTCACGCCCAGGCTTGCTCTTGGGTTGTAAAATATCACGAATTGACGAGATCACCAGTGGTGATGAAGAATGTTTTCTGGCAGCGTTTAACAGGGGTAATAATTCAAACCGCATCATACGGCGTCCAAACGGAAAGGTTTCCGTAATCAATGCATCAGGTGCCAATGCATCGAAAATTTTGAGCAGCGCATTGCGTCGTTGTTGTTTCCAGTCAGCGTCTATCAAATTACCAAATTCATCAACCAGTTGGTCAAATTGGCCGTCGAGACTGCGTACCGGTGGCAGTTGATGGCAGTTAATACCGTGCAGTGATAAACCCGAAACCGGCATGCCACCGGTTATCAGGTCAACCTCAAAATTATGCATTGCTAATGCATTGGCGAGAAAGGAAGCACGCCGCAAGTGCCCGATACCGAGCAGATGCTGGACATAAATCATCACGCGTTTTTTACGGTCTTTACTCAAGATCTGAGAATTAGTCAGGCTGTCAAACTTCCGTCGATATAGGGTTCTTCAAGCCGCTGACGAATCAACTCGGCGATGTGTTCGTGACCATCGAGTAAACCCGGTATCTTATGTGCCGATGGCGGTTTCTGATCGGGAAGCCTATGCAGGGCTGCAGCCATTACTGCCGGATCACGCTCACCCTCGGGATCGAGCATACTCGCCAAACCTAGTTCCACAGCCCGGGTGGCGCGGATCAACTGCTCAAGTCTTGGAGTCGAGCGTGGCACGATAAGTGCGGGTTTATCGAGTGACAGAATTTCACAAAAGGTATTGTAACCGCCCATTGCCACAATTGCGCTGGATCGCTCCATGAGCAGTTCTATGTGGCTATCGAAGCTAATTATATCGACTTTATCAAGCTTTGCGCATCGTTCCTGGAATTGCTGTTGGTGCACCGGTGGCATGAATGGACCGGTGACAACTATAGCCCGCTGAGGAATGCCCGGGTCGTTTTCATAGGCATCGATTACCCAGTCGACAATTTCAACACCATCACCACCACCGCCGACAGTGACCAGGATAAACGGATCATCCAGGCTAACCGGTGGCACCCAGTGGGTATCGCCAGGTAGTTCCCGGTCAAGGTATCCAGTAAAAGTAATTTTGTTCTGAACTGATTGGGACAAACCGACCGATGCGACGGGATTATTCATTTGACGCAGGCCGTATATCCAGATTTCATGGTATAGCGCTTCGAGTACCGGCAGTACGTCCTTGCGTTCCCATTCAGCTTTTAAAGCCGAAGCCTCGTCCATTACATCACGTAGGCCGAGCACATTAACAGTGCCTCGATCGCGTAACATCTTCAGCGTGCTGACCACTTCGCCCTGGAGCCCGGTGGGTTCCTTGTCGACGATAAAGATATCGGGTTTAAAACTCGCTGCGGTGTGGTAAATAATCGATTCGCGCATCGACAGGGTTTGCTCGAGATCGATGTGTAAGCCCAGAGAGGTATACTCTCCGCCCCTTAACTTGATGACACCTGGAATGCGCACGAAATCTACCCGTGCCTTGAAATCAAAACTGCCTATAATGGGCGAGCCTGAGAGTATAAGCACCGATACGCCTTTGAAGCGGGCAACCAGCGAATGCGCTATTGAGCGGCACCGGCGCAGGTGCCCTAATCCAAAAGAATCGTGGCTATAAATTAAAATTCGTGCATGATCGAGGCGTTCAGCCATGTTCTGTTATGCTCAATAATTTCAAAGTTAGTCGCAGACTACACTGAAACGAATTTTAACGCACTGTTAATAGAAGTCAGATACGATGTCCTAAGCCCGACAGACCGCTATTATTTTCCGTTTGACATACTGTCCCTGACTGGGCCCATAATTGAATTCTATGGCTTTTAATCCCGAAATAAAACCCCAGCGAACGGATCAAAATATATACAAGATCGAGTTGCCGGAGCGCCTGATAAAGGCGATACGGGACCAACAGGAGCGCAGTGAAATATTGATCAGCGTGATTCAGTTGCTGATTGTTGCTATTTTTGGCCTGCTTTACACCATTTCACCAAAAACCTTTTCCGATGATGCCGCGTTTGCACCCGTACCCTGGGTGCTAAGTGCTTATTTGCTGTTTAGCCTGATACGGTTATCACTCGCAATCAAACGACGTCTTCCTGACTGGATGCTTTATCTTTCTGCGATAGCCGATATTTCATTGCTAATGGGACTTATCTGGAGTTTCCATTTGCAATATGAGCAACCGCCATCGTTCTATCTGAAGGTACCGACGCTGTTATATGTGTTTATTTTCATCGCCATTCGAGCGTTGCATTTTGATCCGCGATTCGTCATTGCTACCGGATTAAGCGCGGTTGCGGGATGGATACTAATGGTTCTCTACGTGATATTCAGCGATCCGGCAGACATGATGATCACCCGTGATTACGTCGAGTACATGACTTCGAA
>JAPUFZ010000155.1 GCA_027293245.1 Gammaproteobacteria bacterium | reverse complement strand
CTCGGCACCACCGATGAGGAGCCAGACTTTCTGTCTTCCGGCAGTGAAGATAGGGATAGCCTGTCCACAGTTATGACCTCGATTCCAGAGACCTCGCTGGCACGTCTAATCTCCGCAAAACTGATGCCCTGGGCCGGCCTGCTAATCATCGGCTCCGCGCTGGTACTCGGTATGCTGACCATCGGCACAGTGAGAAACTCCATCGAACCGGAGATTTCCAACCGCACGACCCTGATGGGCACAGTCATTAACAACAACATTCAACTTGCGGTGAGCGCCGGTGTCCCACTCGAAAAGCTGGTCGGAGCGGAGCAGTATTTCGGTAGCTTTCTATTGGAGTTTCCGGAGGTCGCCTATATTGGTGTCGCCACCGGCCGCATCATTCTCGAGGCCGGTAAGCGAGAAGACAGCATCTATGGGCCAAGCCATTCGAGCAAGGATATGGTGGCATATCCGATCAAATCGAACGGCGAGCAGATCGGTTATATCATTATCGATGTCGATTCAGGATATATAGCCCGCGAGTTCGAGAGCGTGCTTCTCGATCTCGCCGTGGTAGCGTTGGTCGCCATACTGCTCGCTTTCGAGGTTCTGGTAGTGATGATGAGTGTGTCTCTGACCGCACCTTTCAACCGGCTCCAGCACCTGGTGACGCTGCAGGCCACCGGTGATTTTTCAAAACGAGTCGAAGCCAGCGGAAAGCACGCGGTCGACCGCATAGGAGCCATGCTGTCGCAACGTGCCGATCTGCTGCATGCTGCATTCAAGCGAGCCAGTGCAACAATTTTACCAGGAGATAGTAACGAGGCATCGCGGTCTCTTGAGGAGATAGGGGGCCGGTTCGGTCTCTCGACGCAACGCCCAAAATTAATGCTTTTTTCGTATCTCAACGACATCCGTCTGCCGCTATTCCTGGTTGCGGCAGCCGACGCGTTGCCGCTGGCGTTTTTCCCGCTGTTTACGTGGGCAGCAGATAACCCGTTTTCCTGGCTCGATCTGGGTGTGGTAATCAGTTTACCGCTGGCCGGATACCTGGTTGCGATAATGGCGGGTTCGCCCTACGCGAGGCCGCTGGCCGATCGATTTGGCCACCGCAAGCTTATTTTGTTGGCGGCTGTGCCGATCATCGTCTCCCACGTGGGACTCTATTTATCAACCAATGTTATCGAGATCATATTATTTCGAACCCTTTCCGGCTTTGGCTACGCTCTCTTTACGCTGGCCTGTCAGGACTATGTGCTCGATATCGTGCCAAAAGACCAGAGGACAAGGTCGCTCGGCATCTATTCCGGAGTCCTGTTCGGGGGGGTCTTCTGTGGTACCGCGATGGGCGGCGTGCTCGCCGACCGCCTGGGTATGGACAGTGTATTCCTGGTGAGTGCAGGCCTCGTGCTGATCTCCGGTCTGCTGGTGTATCGCCTGCTTCCGAGGCGAAGGTTACTGCAGAACCCCATCAGCGAACCGGCCGAACACGGGGCTGCGTCCATTTGGGCGCCATTACGTAGTCATCGTTTCTCAACCCAGGTATTTGGCATCGCAATCCCCGCCAACGTACTGATGCAGGCTTTTATTAGCTACCTAGTGGCTCTCTACCTGAACCAGCTGGGTGCTTCAGCCGCAGATACCGGCAGAACACTGATGGTTTTCTTTTTAATGATTGCGCTGATGGGACCGGTCACGGCACGGGTCACCGACGGACGTTTCGACCCGGCATTGGTGTCGGTACTGGGTGCCATTATCTCCGGCGTTTCGCTATTGCTGGGTGCGGCCTGGGGAACACAGCTGGGTCTGTTCGTCGCGGTCCTGTGTGCAGGCATAGGACATGGCATGGTCAGGGGTCCGCAGGTCTCCGTAGCGATGTCGATTGCTGAAACCGAGCTCATTGACCTGGGGCCCAATGCTGTACTCGGCTCCTTGCGTACTCTGGAACGTGGTGGCAGTATTGTAGGGTTGATACTGATCGCACTACTCGGCAGCAATATGGGCTATCCGGTCGCCATCGGCGTGGTTGGAGCTTGGTGCCTGGCGGGCGTGGCCGCATTCATCGGTTCAATTGCATTGGGCGGTGGCTCGCAGACTGATAGAGACATACAACAATCATGAAACCCTTGAAAATTGCTTTCGTTCTTATGGTATTGGTCAGTACTTGTATCTGGTCCACCACCGACACCCGGGCACAGTCAAAGAAAGAGTTCACAATCTACATGGTTTTCTGGCGCGGTTGTGAAGAAGCCTGCGCGGGCTTCAAGGAGTATATCGCCGAGAAGGGTATTGATGCCGAGTTGGTTATCCGCAATGCAAACAGGGACAAGGCGAAACTACCGGCCTTCGTGGAAGAGGCACGAGCTCTTGAGGCGGATCTCGTTGTTACCTGGGGCACCAGTGTTACCCGTGGCATTGCCGGTACATTGTCGGATCAGAGCGACCCCCGTTTTATCAATGATATCCCCGTGGTATTCATGGTGGTGGCGGACCCGGTGGGCTCTCAAGTCATAGTCAGCTACGAGAAGACCGGCCGGGCGAACGTCACCGGAACCCGCAACCGCGTTCCTGAAACAGTAAACATCAATACAATACGCTCCTATTTCCCGGCCTTTAAGCGGCTAGGCCTTCTATACAACACCAACGAGCATAATTCCGTCATTAAGGTACAGGAAATCGCGAAACTCGCAAAAACAATGAACTTCGAATTGGTTGCTTTGGAGCTGGAATTGGGTAGCGACGGAAAACCTAAAACTGAATCCATACCAGTCCGAATGGCCGAACTCGATGCGGCCAATGTTGACTTTATCTACCTGGGTTCCAGCTCTTTTCTCGATGTTCACAGGGACATTTTCACCCAATCGGCCGTCGATCACGGCATACCGGTGCTATCCCCTTACGAGCGGTTAGTGCGGGACTCCCATGCATTGCTGTCCATCGCTGCGCGCTATCAGGACGTGGGAAGACTCGCTGGCCGGCAGGTAAAATCCATACTGATTGACGGCCAAAAGCCCGGCGATCTTCCTGTATTGTCCGTCGATCAGTATGCCTACGTGATCAATATGACGACGGCAAGAAAACTCAATATGTTCCCGTCAGTGGAGATCCTTCAGATCGCAGAAACGGTGGAATAGCTCACCCAAAAGCAGGGAGCCAGGGAATTATTAAGGAATACATCAGAATTTATTTTATGAAGATACTAGTCACCATCCTGGTGTTTCTTTCAGTTGGAGCGCCCGATCTATTTGCCTCTGGGTTACCCTCGTACTGCGAGGATGACCCCGGCTTCCGAGATGAACTACAAAAGATCGGACCGGTTGTTGCTTTAGGTGCCTCTGCATCAAGCGGATTACTGGCAAAATCCTTCCCCTCGCTGGTTGCCAACCAGATGTGCCTGGAGCAGGGATCTGGTTTTGAATCTAAATATTCATTTGGATTCGGTACTAAATACTCTTTTTTGAAGGATCAATTTATCCAGCAAAGACCAAAAGTCATCATCGCCATCGATCATCTACACCATGGCATTAAAAACCGAAAATTTAATTCGCCAACAAAAACATATATCGACAAGGAAATTGCGATACTTACGCTAGATTGTAAGCATTCCAGAATCGACTGTTCACCGACAGGTGATTATCACTATGTTAAGCAGGAAAAATTTCAGCCCATCGTCATATTAGGGGATATATTCGCGTTTTACGCCGTGGACTGCACCATATCTGATCCATTTATTTCTGATCAGGATAGTAACGATGACAAGGGCTGCATCGATGATTACAGAAAAATCAATCAGTATATCTGGCAAAAAGCCAACGAAACGCCCAACCTGTTTATTTTTCCGGTTGATAGTTTCTATAGGAATTTACATAGCCACCGCCCATTTCTCTACAATCTTGATGGCAAGCTCGGAAGTTTTTATTCAGGTGATATTTTCTGGGACAGGTTCCATCCCTGGTCCAAGCCCGGCGCACAAATCCTGGCTAATCTGGTTATAGAGAGACTTAACGGTCTTATTTTAAATGGCACAATAGCCTCATCAATCACCATTCCCTATATTCAAATTGACGAGAAATATTTTAAACCTTTTACCGGCGTCGTTCTGATCGACAATACAGACGCAGGTAAATACGCAGGAAATAAATTTCGTTTTATCTCAAAACAGGGCGAAGAGTTCTTATTCACCTTTTCGAACAAAACTAAATCTTTTAGAAATGATAATGGAGACTGGGGCTATGCCAGTAATTTCGAAGATATTGCTGGATATTCAGCCGACAGAGTGGGGAAAAACCCGTTGGTTATCAAAATTGAGGGCATAGCGGAAAACGGCGATATTGTACTTGGCAATGAACAATTGTCCGTGATTAATAAATTAACTGCAGATCCCAGGAACCATCTTTTAGGTGGTGTTATTTTACGATAGCCTGGGCAGCGGTGATGCGTCTCGTACGTTCGCGCCAGGCGATTATCAAACCACCCGCCACAACGAAAATAACACCCGGAAGGAGTCGCTCGAACGGCGCTTCGCCAAAAAATACCCAGCCCAGTACAAACGAAAACGGAATACCGAAATATTCAAACGGCGAGAGGCTTCCAGGACGGGTCAAACGGTAGGCACTGACCATCAGCAGCACTGCGCAACCGCCAACTGATCCCATCGCTACCAGCCAAAACCAGTCCACCGCCGATTCAATTGGAATGTAACCGGTAGTGGAAAATAATATCGCCGTAGAGCCGGCTATTGCCCCGAATGCCGAATACATATTGATGATCGGCGTGGGTACATCGTCATCGAATAATTTAGAACTGACTATCGCAAGGGAATACCCAAATGCGGCCGCAATCGGCAGCAGCGCATAAGGGGTGAATACCTCCGCGCCCGGTCGCATAATCAACAACACACCCAGGAATCCAATTCCCACTGCCAGCCAACGCCAAAGCCCTACCGAGTGTTTCAGTATCGGTATCGACAGTATGGTGATAAATATAGGACCGATATAGGTCAGTGTGGTCGCGGTGGCGAGTTCCATTTTTGTTATTGCCAGATAAAAGCAGTATTGAGCGCCAGCGATAAACAGGCCACGAACCAGGCCAAAGCGCCATTGCCGAATGATAATTTTTCTACCCTGCTCGTGCCACTCGGCAGATAAGTACAGAATTAAAATGCTCGGGATAAAACCAAACAGATTTCGAAACGAAGCGACCTGTGGCACCGGATAACGATCACCCACGTGTTTGATGATCGCGGCCTGCGAATCAAACAGAAAGATCGCCAGCAAGATCAGAAATACCGCCCTGGAGAAACTCGACCAGTGCCTGAATGGCAATTTGAACATGCTAACCCGTATAGTGCATGAAGGGAACGAAGCTCAGGGAAATTATGGCAAACCTGGTTGATCTATCGCCCGCCGATGCATAGCCGTAGCTATGGATCAAGGGGGATTGATCAAGATTGGCAGCCAGATTTTTCCTGACTTTGTTCAGGTACAAACCGTATTTTCCGTATCTCATCATTATCGTGCCTGAATATTA
>JAPUFZ010000154.1 GCA_027293245.1 Gammaproteobacteria bacterium | reverse complement strand
ATCCATGGTCGATGTGAGTGCAATAGCGTGGCCTACGAAGTTATAGCACCAGCACAAGAACTCTATCATTGTCATTGCTCTAGATGCCGTCGACTCCACGGTTCGCTGTTTGCCACTTATGCGTACGTACGCCGTGGAGATTTTGTGATAACGAAAGGTACAGAAAACTTATCTATTTATCACAGTCCTTTGGCACACTGGCATTTTTGTCAAACTTGTGGCTGCCATCTGTTTGCAGAGCATGACCACAATCCCGGAGTAATGTGGTATATGCCTGCAACACTTGATGGTGAAGCGGTTCCTCAGCATCCTAAAGAAAGTGAAAAGCATATATTTGTTGCATCCAAGTCGCCTATAGAAACAATTAGCGATGGTATACCGCAGTTCGACGAATATGCGCCTCCAGAAGTTAGTATCACAGCGAGGAAATCTGATGGAGTCGCATAACAGGACGAATGCACACGGACAAAATAAAGCTACGCCGCTTCGCTATGCATCTTTATTTTGCTGGTGATTCGCGGCGTTAGGCGCCAGAATCCATACCTAAGATTCTGACGCCTGTGCACTTAACAACCTGAAGCCATTTTTCTTAAGTCATCATCGGTAACAGGTTGTCCTCCGACACCCCATTCACCTGGATTTACATCTTCAATAATCACCCAGGTTACGTTACGAAGCCCTTCCCCTTCAACTGAACATACCGCATCGGTTACTTTTCTAATTATTTCCTGTTTTTGCTCAACGGAGGTATAGCCCCCGATCCCTTTAATTTGAATTAATGGCATATCGTTAACTCCTATAGTTAAAATGAATGGAGCAGTTATAATAGTCACTAACATACAGTATTGTAAGTACGCACAAATATTACACATAGTATACAAATGGATACTAAAGGAGAGCTTTTATGGGTAAGCAGCATCATCAGCAATACGAGAATTGTCCAATGGAAGCGGCATTAGATTTAATTGGAGGTAAATGGAAAGCCGTTATCTTAAGCAGATTATTGGAACGCATGTATCGTTTTAATGAACTGCGCAGAACGCACCCCACCATTACACAACGCATGTTAACAAACCAACTTCGTGAGCTCGAACGAGACGGATTTATCCATCGAAAAATCTATGCCGAGGTTCCGCCACGGGTAGAGTATTCAATAACTGACGCTGGTAGAACTCTGGAACCCGTTTTAACCCAGTTAAGGTTATGGGGTGAAAAATATGCTTTACCACGGCAATCAAACCGTGGCGCATAACTGATAAGGTTAGATTGTGTGAGGTACGAGCCACGATCTGAACCGTTTGTTGGACAAGCCCGGTATTTGGAACTGCTGAGATGCTATTCAAATAGCTTTTTATCGACGAGGGTGTTTTTGGTAAAACAGGATCGTCTGATGACTGTTCTGGTTTGAGGTGTCCAGTTTAAGGCTGTTGATATTCAATTGTGAAAGACAAGTACCATTATTTCTCCTGAATTCCGGTCAAGCAAGATCATCCAACGATTATGGCCTTCATCAACCCGGGTTTTCATTCATGGCCACATGATCAGGTGCTCACTGGCCCTTCAAACAGGCGCCAGAACTTGCCGGGGAACCGGTCGATCCGTGTTTTTACAATCCTCATCGGATGGCCACAACCAGCACAGAGCATTTGCGCACGGGGTGTCTGTTTATTCAGGAGGTGCGATAAAAACAGTGTTTAGCCGTATATACAGGCATTTGAGGTATTAACTCTCGATTGCGCTGGCCTCGATTTCTTCCAGTTGTTCCTGGATCATTTCCTCGTCCTCGATCATGACCGGGTCACAGTATAGTGTGACGGTAAACTCGCTTCCTACGTTCAAACTCGAGGTCACCTCGATATTGCCGCCGTATCTGCGCACTAATCCATAGCTGATGGATAAGCCGAGGCCGGTGCCTTCTCCCTGACCCCTGGTGGTGTAAAACGGATTGAATGCCTTACTGACAATGTTCTCATCCATGCCATGACCGTTATCCTGAATAAATATTTTTACACCCTTGCCCTGAAAGTCATTGGTCCCAATACTGATCCGGCCGTTTTGTTGCGGTAGTGCCTGAATAGCATTGCTAATTAAATTGACAAATACCTGTTGCAGTTCCTGCTGGTTGATATTGATCATCAATGTTGATTCTAAATATAATTCAATTTTGTAATCCAGATCAGAACGCAAATGATGGACCAGTTTTATAGTTTCACTGATCAGCATATTGACGTCGATTTCAGTCGTGTAACCTGCATAGGCATCGGGTCTGGCGTATTGAAGCAAGTTGTTGGTAATATCTTTTATGCGATATATTTGATTAACCACCAGGTCGATCTCGTCCTGAACCGGTTCCAGGCTGGACCCCATTTCAGAAATTATGACATCGAGATTGCCAAGCATCACCGCCGTCGGGTTATTTATTTCATGCGCGACCCCGGCGGTTAGTTCGCCCAGCGCGGCCAGTTTTTCGGCTATTACCAGTTTTTGCCGGGTCTTGCGTAATACCTGAATGGTGTTAACCAGTTCTTTGTTTTTTTGCTTTAATTCTGAGGTTCTTTCTTCTACTTTTTCTTCCAGTTCATTCGCCCAGTTTTGCATCAGTAATTTCCGATCATTCAACAGATCGAGCATCGCGTCGAATTCGTTTGCGAGTGAGCCTATCTCGTCCTTCGAAACAATTTTGCCGATTCTTTTCTCTTCGCCCTCGCGCGTTGCCTGCACCACCGAACTCATCAATTCCAGTGGTTTAAATATTGACTTGGCGCCTTTTACTGCGACCAGGGCGGTCAATCCCATCAATGCGAAAAACAGCAAAAACAGTACGATCAGGGCATTGATTAGTGACTGGCGGTAAGGCGCCTCAAGAAACCCGGCGTACAACATACCGACGCGATTGCCGTCGACATCGATAATCGGTTCATAGGATGAGATATACCAGTCGTTGACAACGAAGGCGCGAGCGATCCAGGTATTGCCCTGATCGAGGACATTGGTTCGTACTTCATTTGAAACCCGGGTTCCGAGAGCCCTTTCTCCCGGTCTGATCGGCACGTTGGTGGTAATACGAACATCCTCTAAAAACACGGTCACAGTGCCGATGCTACCACTGGCCAGGCTGCCCGGACCGTATACCAGGTCTCTTATCACATCGACAAAGGTAAAATTGGCATTCAGCAGTACACCTGCATCAAGGATAGCCAGCACATTCGCATCGGCATCGACGACCGGGTAGAGCGCCCGGATCATCATGCCGCGGTTCTCCGCTACCTTGTCGGTAGGTCGAGCTCTCGGGGTATCGATCAATGGTAGTCGTACCTGGTTGGCAAGATTTTCATGATGTAGGTCACTGGCGCTGAAAATTTCTACACCGGATGAGGGGGTGCCTTTTTTTGCCGCCTCAAGCGCGGAAGAAGGCCGGGAGTACAGCGAGGCTGATTCAGATCGGTCGCCTATAATTAATTTGCCATTTTTATCAATCAGGTGAATATAGGAAAAAGAGTTTTGCTTTCGCAGCTGCTCGATTTGCCTGCGAATCGAAGTTGTATTGCCAAGCGACAACTCGGTTCTAAATGAAAATGATTCGGCAGTTTTACCGAGTGCGTTCAAGTAGTCGCGTTTTATTCGCTCAAACACATCGTGCGATACCGAAAGGTCGGTATTTACCTTGATATAAAATTGTTCGTAACTGAAGGTGGCACCCCAGTAAATCGCCAGTGCCAGGGCTATCGGCATGACCAGTAATATCGGGAATAAAACCAGTACCAGCAGCTTATAGCGAACCGTGTGTCTAATTTTACTAACGATGTTAGTCAGACCCAGCATAGAGTTTACCGGTTTATAGATTCCCAGGCTGTAACCCTTCTTTCCAGGGTTTTTCGGGATATCCCGAGTTGCCGAGCCGCGGCTGATTTGTTTCCATTTTCTATATTTAATATTTTCAGGATGTGATGCTTTTCGATATCTGCGAGTAGAAAACATTGCTGATGCTCATCGATCGAATCTGTTTGTGCTGTGCCGCCGATAGCCTCACTTGGAGGGGTGTTGAGCAGCAGGCTGCGTTCGATAACATTTTTTAATTCACGCACGTTACCCGGCCATCGATAGCTTGATAATAATGTCAATTCATCATTATTCAGTCTCGAAGGCTTAAGACCCAGACCGGCAGACAGTGTATCGATGAAATGTTGTGATAATTGTTTAAGATCCTCTATCCTGTCACGTAATGGTGGTATCACCAGGTTTAGCACATTGAGCCGGTAATATAGATCTTCCCGAAAATTACCCTGTTTCACGCATTGCTCGAGCTTTTTATTGGTAGCTGCAATAATGCGCACATCGACCGGGATCTCCTTGTTTGATCCCACCGGTCTGATATTTTTCTCGTCCAGCACGCGTAATAAATGCGCCTGCATGGGGAGAGGCATTTCACTAATTTCATCGAGGAACAAAGTGCCGCCATTGGCATAGCTGAACAGACCCTCGCGGCCCTGGTGGGCACCGGTAAAAGCACCTTTTACGTGCCCAAACAATTCACTTTCGAGTAAATCGGCTGACATCGCACCACAATTGACCGGAACAAAAATACCTGTTCTGCCGCTCAATTCGTGAATACTCCTGGCAGCCAGTTCCTTGCCGGTGCCCGACTCACCTTCGAGCAAAATAGTAGAAGGCGTGGGAGCCACGCGTTTGATTACCTCACACAAATTGCGGATGGACTGACATTCTCCAATCATGCCGGAGTTGTCATAGATCTTGTCTACCTGGCGGCGTAAAACAAAATTTTCTTTCTTGATATCCTGACGTTCGATACAGCGATCCACCGCGGTCAGGATTTGATCCATCCTGAACGGTTTTATGATGAAATCGGCGGCACCGGCTCGAATCGCCTCAATGGCTATGTCCAGTTGTGCGTGTGCGGTAATGAAAATCACCGGAGTATTGCAGCCTGATTCGCGCAAACTCTGCACCCATTCAACACCAGATACGCCCGGCAGCTTAATGTCGGCAATGATCAGGTCGAAATGACAGCGTTGGCGTAGTGCTTCGGCTGTTTCAACATTCTCGGCAGATTCGATGAAGCCAAGATACTTGCGCAAACCCTTTATCAGGAAGTTCCTGATTCCGTGTTCGTCGTCAATCACCAGAATGGAGCGATGCTGTAAGTATTTCTTATCGGTAACTTCGCTTTTATCGGGATGCTCTTTATTGAGTGCAGGCTGGTTCACTATGGAATCTCGCTACTTCTATTCAAAAGTTTTCATCTTCGAATTTCTTATTGGTCTCCCGCCACATTCGCTTCTCCAACAGCGAGATGGTCGACCATCATAGCTCAGGGCTGGCCTTAAGACTATCGCGATTAAAACTATATCCTTCCAATTTCCAGGCAATCCTATTGCATTTACAGCATCAACAGGCTGCAATTTGGCTCATGATCGATACAATATTGTGGAGCTAATATTGACCTGCAAGTAAACCTATAGCCTTCAAACAAAGGAAAACGTGCCTTACAATGAATAAAGGCACTAAAACACCTTCCATGGCCGCATCCGACTACGGTCAATCGCTGGCCGGATATAGCATTAATCTGTTGACTGCTGACCTATCCGCCTGACGAAGATGCGACCGCTCAATGATGTTCGAATTTTTTTCGCATTGTGGCCGGATGATGAAGTCCGTCTTAGAATCGCTGAAAATCTGAAACTTCTCAAATTAGATAGTAATAAAAGCCGGCTCGTTACCAACCCTAACCTGCATATGACCTTGCACTTTGTTGGC
>JAPUFZ010000153.1 GCA_027293245.1 Gammaproteobacteria bacterium | reverse complement strand
CAGGTCCGACACCTTTTGCAACCCACCCACACCGTGAAACTCGTCGGCGCCACGATCATTGTCTTCCGATTTCTTGAAGTAGGGTAGTACCTCTCGAAAACTCCAGCCAGGATTACCCAGCTCGGCCCAGCGATTGTAGTCCTCCGGCTGACCGCGCACGTAGAGCAAACCGTTGATCGCACTCGACCCGCCGAGCACTTTACCCCGGGGCCACTGCAGCTGACGTCCGGCGATACCCGGGTCCGGTTCGGTCAGGTAACACCAGTCGAAATCGGGATTATGCATGGTTTTGAAATAGCCGACCGGTATGTGCAACCAGGGACTTAAGTCCCTGCCGCCGGCCTCGACTAACAGCACCTTGTGCGACGGATTCGCCGACAGCCGATTGGCGAGCACGCAGCCAGCCGATCCGGCGCCAACGATGATATAGTCGAATTGATCCACGAGCCCCGTATCGTTATATGTTTCGATTCGACGATACAATAGGTATCGCTAAAATGGAACAAATATGCTCGTTTAAAGCATTTTTTCGAACCTGTTAGGTGATTCTACTCTGAAAAACTCCATAAAGTTCGGTTTTTGGGATAATACTGAAACGAAATTTATGTGGATTTAGCTCTGTTACTCAACTGCAAAAAACTGTAATATCGAGACTGGGAGTCTCATTTAAACTAATTTTCGTCGGTTTTCGGCATTGAACTAGAGTCGAGCCGCCGACCCAATAAGGTCCGGGGTGCTGCCTTCAGCCTCGCGACGCATAACATGGCGAAGGCTTTCTTAATTTGAGGAGTAAATATGAACAAACTAACAAAAATTGCTGTCAGTGCAGCAGCCTTGACCCTCATGGCATCGTCTGCCATGGCGGCAGGCAAGGTCTTGCGTATCCAGTCGGTGCTATCCACCTCAGCTGACGAAGTCGTTATGTTGAGGGAGTTCGGTAAAGATGTCGCAGCGCTGACTAATGGCTCGCTCACCATCGAAGTTCTGCCAGCAGGCGCTGTTGTTGGACCCCGAGACATCATTGATGCCGTTGACTCGGGTCTGGTTGAAGGTGGTTTTGCCTGGACACATTATTGGGGTGGCAAGCACGTTGCGGCTAACCTGTTCGGCGCGCCTATAGCGGGTGCCGGTGTGGGACTCGATAACATGGCGTTCCTGAGCTGGTTCCAGTACGGTGGTGGCAAGGAGCTGTATGACCGCCTGTGGGTTGAAATGGGCGTGAACGTCAAAGGATTCATGCTGCAGCCAGTGGGCCCTGAGGCACTCGGTTGGTTCCCACATCCGATCAAGTCGATGGATGACTTCCGTAAATTACGCTTCCGTGCACCTCCGGGCATGGTTGGTGCCGCATACGCTGCAATCGGTGTTCCAGCGGTTGCCATGGGCGGCGGCGACATCCTGCCAGCGCTTGAGAAAGGCACGATCGACGCAGCCGAGTGGTGCTGCCCCAAGCCAGACTCCGTCTTTGGTTTCCACAAAGTGCTAAAGCACTACTACCTGCAAGGTCTGCACCAGGTGACCGTAAACGCGGACATGTATGTGAATGGCGATTTCTACAGGTCGCTGAGCGCGGTTGAGCAGAAAGCACTGGAAGTTGCGGCAAACGCGTCTCTGGCAAAATCCTTGTCCTACAGAATCTATGAGAACGGTAAGGCACTGAAAGATCTGACGGATAATCACGGTGTTATCCTGGAAGATACTCCAGCGGATTACTTCACAGAGTACATGGCGGCCGCTAAAGTGTTGCTACAAGCCGCTGCGGATGAAAACGAGTTCTTCGCAGAAGTGTGGCAGTCGCAAAAGGATTTCGCCGACACAGTGGTACCATTCTGGGCGGGTGCACAGACCTCGAACGCAAAGTTGGGGCAGGCTCATGCAGATACACTGAAGTAATAAAAACCAGGTAAAAACCTTCGTTGCGAGGCCCGTCAAGGCCTCGCTTCGAAGTTTCTGTAAGGGGCTAAGCCCTATTTAAATAATAAGAGCCCGAAATGGGCACAAACATTATCGGGGATAATGGGCATGGCTGTAGATGAGGTCAATCCAGAAGATCTTGAGATTGCGGATGAACTAATTGCGGAGCGTCGTGCCGAGGCCCCGGGTGAAACGCCAGAAGATATGACGCCCTGGCAACGCCCTATTACGGCAGCTATTGACGTAATCAATTACCGGGTAGGCCAGATTATTGCCCTGTTCATGGTGCCGCTCCTTGTTGTAGTGGTGCTAGAAGTCCTTTCACGAAACTCCTTTTCGATCTTGCAAAATGCCGGGTTCGAAGACCTCGCCCGAACCCTCGGACTTGGCCCCACGCTCTGGGTGTATGACACCAGTCGTATGATAGCCGGGGTACTCTTCATGGCGGCCGCGGGCTATGGTTTGATGCGCGGGGTTCACATCCGTGCCGACTTCCTCTACCGAAATTGGTCGGCAAAGACACAGGCGACAGTGGATGCAACACTGTACCTCCTGTTCTTTATGCCTTCGATGATCTTCTTTGCCGTTGTCACCTCAGATTTCTGGTGGCTCGCCTTTTCAAGAGGTGAAACCATGCAGGTCGACAGTGCCTGGGGACCACTTTTATGGCCCGCACGCCTGGCGATGCCAGTCGGTGCCATCCTCTTGTTGCTGCAAGGCCTCCCTGAGATTTTCCGCGCATTTCACAAGATGGGTAAAGAGCGAGAGCGTTTGTTTGTACGGGCCTTGCCTGTCTATATAATCGCACTGACCTGGCTCGTTATGGCGGTGTTCTATCCGAGTATTGTCCCCGGTGGCGAATCGTTTTCTGATCTCATGTCCGCCCGACCGAACCTGGACAGGGCTACCATCGGATTGATCATGCTAGGAGCCATGCTCTTCGTGATTTTTATCGGTTTTCCAATTGCGTTCACGTTGATCTTCCTTGCCTTTGTCTTCGGTATTTGGGGCGGCAACTTCAAGTTAACCACGCTGTTGATGACGCTGAATACAAACTCCACCATGTTGAACGATCAGCTCATGGCGGTGCCGCTTTTTGTACTGATGGGGATCGTGATGGAAGCGGCGGGCTTGATGGACCGGTTGTTTGCATCGATCCAGATGATGATGTCGCGCGTTCGCGGCGCGTTGTTCATCGCCGTGCTAATCGTAGCCACGATTTTTGCAGCAGCCACTGGCATTGTGGGCGCTTCTGTAACCCTGCTTGGGATCATGGCTGGCGCGACCATGACCAGAGCAGGCTATGACGTCAAGCTTGCGGCCGGAACCATCACCGCAGGCGGCACATTGGGCATTCTGATACCGCCCTCAATTATGCTGATCGTCATGGGACCTGTTCTGGAAGTTTCAACCCTAGACCTTTTCCGTGGAGCCTTTATTCCCGGCGCCATGCTGGCTATCCTTTACCTGCTCTACACGCTTGGACGCTGCTGGCTGAATCCGGACCTGGGGCCAATATTGTCGGAAGAGGACCAACCTCAAACGTCCGCTTTTTATGGCGCTGAGATCGCGCTGATCTGCCTGGGTGTTTTGACCGTTTGCCGAGTCTTTGGCCTTGCCATGGGCGGTGCTTTTGGCGGTGTGATGCCATTTGGCGGCTTGATCGTTTTGGCCATTACCTGTGCCGTCGCCTATGCCGCATACCGCCGTTTGAATCTACTCAGGATCGTGCTTCCGATCACGGTGATCTTCCACTTATATATGATTGTTTTGAATACGGGCGATGACGGTAGTCTGTCGATCTGGTCGATAACCTTTGCTGCATTCACCCTGCTCCTGTCATATCTGGGACGGCCGATTTATAACGCCGCGTCAGACAATGGGTTCTATTTCTCGGATCTCTGGGATGAGTTCTTTGCTGGGCTCATGCCTCCCACGATCCTGATTTCTTTTGCTTTGGGGTCGATTCTCCTTGGCTTCGCAACACCTGCTGAAGCCGCAGCGATGGGCGCCTTTGGTGCCATCTTGTTATCTATCGGTTACGGCAAATTCACCTTTCCTAGTTTCTTTGACAGTCTGGTCAAAGCCCTGGAGATCACGGTTTTGATCATGTTCCTGGTTGCCGCATCGAACTTCTTTGGCGCCGAATTCAGTTATTTGGGCACGCCAAAGATGATGACTGAGCTGCTACTTGGCCTCGACATGTCGCCTTACCTCATTCTGATCGTGATTATGGCACTGATCTTCCTCCTGGGATGGCCACTGGAGTGGGTGCCTATTGTTCTGATCGTTTTGCCAATCTTGCTACCGACAGTCGAGGCGTTGGACATCCACGGGCTGGATCGCTACGACCTGATGGTCTGGTTTGGCATTCTGGTCGCGGTGAACCTGCAGACCGCATGGCTATCCCCACCTGTGGCCTTGTCAGCTTACTTTCTGAAGGGGGTCGTGCCGGATTGGGATCTCAAGGACATCTACCTGGGCATGATGCAGTTCATGGTGATTCAACTCATCGGTCTCATCCTGCTGTTTATCTTCCCGCAACTGGTGCTCTGGCTACCCAAGGTAATGTCTGGTGGGTAAATCATGATGCATCTCCTTCGATCTACCTTGTCATGGGCAAGCGTCCGGCATGCTGATATTTATTCTGGCAGTTTTCGTTGGCCTGATTTTACTATTAACCCGAGCAAAAAATGAAACGCGAACGTGGCTCCACCATACACCGGGTACTGGATATTCTCGATACCGTGGCGGCATCACCCAGGCCCATTAATGCAACCGAAATCAATCGAGCTCTGGGCCTGCCCAAAGCCACCGCACATCGGCTTTGCAGCGAACTTGAAGCGCGCGGATATCTGCTTAAAAAAATCAACGGTAAAGATTATGTCCCTGGCAACCGGTTGTTTGACGTCGCGGTTGGGGTAATCGCCAACTCTCGCTTTCGCGCCACTCGCCATGCCGTATTGACTGCGTTATCGGAGGCTGTCGGAGAAACCTGCAATATTGCTTATCCGGATGGCCTTTACATGGCTTACTCGGATCGCGTAGAAACATCGGCACCACTTCGATTGCAGTTTCCGATCGGTATGCGGGTACCGCTGTACTGCACCGCCAGCGGCAAACTTTATTTAAGTACCCTGCCGAAAGCCCGTCGCAAGGCGGTGGTGAATAAATTAAAACTGGAAGTGCGGGCTAAAAACACGATTACCGACCCCGAGCGACTGCTGCGAGAAATTGACGAAATCGAAAAATCCCAGGTGTCGATCGACAACCAGGAGTTGTATGACGACATCATCGCCATCGCGGTGCCGATCACCGACAAGCAGGGGCGTTTTTACAGCTCACTCGCGATTCAGGCACCCGTATCGCGGATCTGCGTCGGTGACAAGGACAAGTATCTGCCACTGTTACGTGAAGCGGCGCAGGATTTATCGGTACTGGCCGAAGACTAGCCTGCATATTGCAGCAGCAATAGTGGTCGATAGCTACGCTCCAGCCCGCCGGGCACCCGACTGCGCCACCATGACGCCAATGGCCACTAGCGCGGCACCTGCCGCCTGCCACCAGTTCCAGTGAGCATCCAGTAACAGAACTACTATCACCATGACGTAAAAGGGCACTGCGTTCATATGGAAGGAGGCCAGCAGTATGCCGAGGCCCGCATTACCACGGATCCACAGAAACTGGGCTAACGCCGTCGAAGCCACTGCGGAAAACACCAACATCGCCATATGCCGGTTATCGAGCAGTCCTATTTCGGTGCCTGGCAACCTGAACACCGACATCAGCAGAAAAACTACCCACACGATAATCACACCTCCGGCTATCGTAATAGCGGATCGTCCGATCATGGACAGCGAACGAAAATCATGGGTGGTTGCCCGGGTCGCCCAGGCGAACATGATCACTGAGCACAGGCATAGCAAGCTACCCCAGCCGAAGCTGCCTTCGTCGAGACGTGTTCCGCTTGCCAGCAAGCCGCCGCAAATTGCCAGCACTATTCCAAACAGCAGTTTGGGGTGTAGCCGCCGACCATCGAAGATAACTTCGAGAATAGCGCCGATGATCGGCATCATCGAAGCCGCGATGGCCGGTGTGACCGGATCCGACATGGACTGTCCAACGAGAAACAATATTGCCCCGAGACCGAATCCAAAGCCCCCGACAGTAATGCCACGAAGCCAGTTAGCCGTGCGGATCGAAGTCCATCCATCGATCCAGAACCAGAAAAAACACAAAACCGAAACCGCGATCGACTGTCGTACCAGTACCAGCGCGACCGTGCCCCAGGTTTCGATCATCACTTCGGCAATCGGAAATGTAAACGCCCACATCAACATCGCCACAAAGCAGGTAAGGTTTGATGTAAATGCGTTGTAACGCGGTAAATTTACTAAATCTTCTTTAGTAGACACTCTGGGTTTCTCGGATTTTTCCG
>JAPUFZ010000152.1 GCA_027293245.1 Gammaproteobacteria bacterium | reverse complement strand
GTTTCGCTATCGGCCGACTGAACAGGTAGATTGAAATCGCAATGCCGGTGGTTAAAAAAGATACATGGACGTTGATTTGCTGGAAAATCCCCCGTGGAACATCGTCCGCCCTGGTTGCAAACCAGTAGCCAAATACCTCGGGGTAAAAAACCTGCAGTATACCGATACTGGAATGGACCAGCGTTGATAACACGATAGCCAGTAAAATCCATTCGACCTGGTATGGCCGGAGCTTAAACTGGAATAGCGCGAAAAAGAAAAACAGGCCACCTACTATATACACTTCTCGAAAGAAAAAGGGTACCGGTTGCGAAGTACCTGTCACGATACTGTTGAGGATAATTACCGCCGGAACCGCGATAAAAAACAGATACCTGTGCGGCAATCGGATAGATTTTCTGACCGTAACCAGTAACACGGTATAACAAATTAATCCAGTCGCCACTGCCCAGGTGGCAATATTAAAAGTGAGTTCCAGGCCCCTGCCACCCAGATTTGGTTGATAGTAAAGCGGAGCGATGGTAAACAGGAAAATGAAAAAACCAGCCAACAGGTAAAAATCATAATTATCCTGGGCTGTTTTGATCATATTTTAATTGCCAAGGTGGCGTTTTTATCTGGCATGCAGATTATGATAGTCGCAAACTGGAAACCCAGGCAGATATATTCTTTATGCTCCCTCCTGGGAAATGCGACGTCTCGCGAGGGCTAGCTATTTATTAAACTCCCGACAGGCCGCGTCCAGTCCTTTAATCGTATCTTCCATATCCCGCCCGGTATGGGCGGTCGATACGAATCGCCGCACCCCTGGCAATACATATTGACCCTGCTTGATCAGCAGGGAATCGAGACGACGCATCGAGGCCTGGTCGCAGGCCAGTATATCTGCCTGGTTGCGCGGTGTTTTATCGGTGAACAGAATTTGCCAGAGCGAGCCGGTATGCTGCGCGATGGCGGGAATATCGTGGCGATCAAGCACTGCCTGGGTTTCGCGGCAAAGATCATCGGCGAATCCATTCAGTCGATCATAAGTCCCGGGTCTGGAGAGTTGGTCGAGCATGGCCATGGTGGCGGCTGCAGCAACCGGGTTGCCATGCAGGGTACCGTTGAAATAAGTATACCCCGGCTGGCCTTTGCGGTTAGGGTCACAAAGGTCAATGATTTCAGCCCGACCGGCGATACAGGAGAGCGGGCCGCCGCCACCGATTACCTTGCCGTGGGTTGAGAGGTCCGGTTTGATGTCGTACCACTGTTGCGCGCCCCCGTAGGCAAGGCGGAACCCGGTAACGACTTCGTCGAGCACGAATAGAATATCGTTTGCGTCGCAGAGCTTGCGTACCGCCTGCAGGAACCCGGCTTCAGCGGGGATAATGCGTTGCACGCCTTCGGCAAATATGGCGGCGATGTCATTGCCGTGATCGGCGACGATTTTTTTCAACGCCTCGATATCATTGTAAGGACATACCAGCATGGTCGAGACCGTGGCCTCGGGTTGCCCGTAAGAATCACCGACGCCCTGCGGGTAGTTGCCGGTCTGTTTGGGAAAGGTCGAAACTATTGCGTAATCGTGATTGCCGTGGTAGGCGCCTTCGAACTTCAGGATCTTGTTGCGTCCGGTGAAAGCCCGCGCCAGACGCATCGCATAGGCGGTGGCTTCTGACCCGGTTGTTGCATAGGCGATTTTTTCGGCGCAGGGTATATCTTTGACCAGGCGCTCGGCGAGCCGGATGGCGATATCGTTGAGCGAACCAAACATATGGGCGCCACGGGCTATCTGGTCCTGGCAGGCCTTAACCACCACCGGGTGCGAGTGTCCGAGGATCAGCGCGCCGGCACCGCCAACATAGTCGATATATTCATTATCATCGACATCCCACAGGCGCGAACCCTCGCCGTGTGAATAAATCAGCCGGATGTCCCCGGCCAGCGAGTAACTGCCAAGGCCCGCACCCGGTAAAACCCGATCGGCTATTTCAAATAGTTCAGCCTGACTTGCGGGTGTATTTTTTACTGCTGGATTATTCATGATTTTCCCGATTGATATTACTGGTCTACTGCTTCGCGTAACCAGTGGTGTAATGTACGAATGGAGTTTTCGTTATCGATGCCACCGCGCGGGTCGACGATCAGAGGTCCGGGCCGGTAACCACGCGACTGCAGTCCGCGTTGTACGTTCTTTACCAGTTTGAGGTCTTCGCTAAATGTGGTATCACGGTCGAAGTCGATGACTTTCTGCAGTGCCTCGTCAACGCTGCCGTCATTCGAATACCAGCCCCGGTGTACGCGCACATCGTCGACCGCCAGCGGACGCCAGTAATAGCTATTCACCACGCCACCGGGATAAATCTGAATCGCACTGGATGGCCACAGGAAGAAACTACCATAGTCGGAACCGCTGACGTCGTACCAGGCGCTATCACTTTGAGTGGCTTTCGAGCTATGGCGTAGTACCTTGCCTTCGCCAAACGGCTGTATGTTATAAGAACCAGGATCGATGATGCCCCTGGCAAATTCGGCATGGCAGGCTTTGCAATGATAGCACTCGTTATAATTTTCTACCGCGGTGAGCCAGTTACAGCCTTCATCGGCAGTATGTTCATAGGCGAAAGCGCGCTGCTCGATATCGGCACAGAGCTCGAGTATCGCTGTCTTCACCCCGGGATAGCTTGCATCCATGCTGTTGCAGTCCTTATCCAGGTTGATGAATACAAAACCAAGGAATTCCTCGATACGAAGCCCTGTCAGGCAAATGCTCGAGCTGTCGAAGCCTGCAACGCTGGTCGAGTTGGGCGCAGCTCGCAGTTGGCCATCGAGGTCGTAACACCAGCGATGGTAAGGGCAGACCAGTAGTTTTTTATTACCGCTGCCTTCAACCAGTTTGTGACCACGGTGCTGGCAAACGTTATAAAGTGCGCGCAGGGAATTTTCCTTATCGCGCAATACGACAATTTCCTGGTCGAACAGGGTCAGGGTAAAATAGTCACCCGGGTTTCGAAGCTGGCTTGCGTGGCAGGCGAATTGCCAGGTTTTATAAAATATGTTTTGTTCGACACGCTGGTAAATGGTTTCATCGTTGAAATATTTTGCCTCGAGGCCAATAACCAGATCGGAATCTGTTTCAGGACTAGTCTTCATAAATCTGGGCCTCCCACCTGGCTGTATTAAATGCTTCAATTGCCGCGGTCGCCCGTTCACCACCGCGTACCACGAGCAGCGCGCATAAACTTTCTAGTAACGCCGTGACCGCCGAATTGGAGTGAAAAAACTGCGGGGTATGGGTCGGTGATACCAGCCCCAGATCGGATTCGCGACACAGGGCAGAAGCGTTGCTGTCGGTAACACCAATAGTCTTTGCACCACGCGCTTTCGCCAGTCGTACTGCCGCCAGGGTTTCACGGCGATAAGGCTGGAAAGTCATCGCCAGCAGGCAGTCGTCTTCGTCGATGCGGATGATGTCATCAGAGGGCTGGCTGCCGTGACGTGGAGTCAATATAAAATGATCGAAACCCATGCGTGCGACATACCAGAAGTTGTAGGCCAGTGGGTAGGCGAGCCCGAGTCCGAGCACAAATACGCGCTTCGAAGCCGCCATCCAGTCGACCGCCTTGTCGAGGTCCTGGATCGACTGTTGTTCGAACATCCTCTCGGTATTTTCAAGACAGGCAGAAGCCATGCTGCCGAGTATTTCAGCGCTGCCACCTTTTTTCGCCATATCCTGTAGCCAGCGCACACGGTCTGGTGAACTGCCAACCCCGCCCCGCACAAAATCACGAAAGCGCTCGCGCATGGCATCGTAACCGTCAAAGCCGATATGACGAGCCAGGCGCACAAAACTATTTGGATGCACATCGGCATTGGTGGCCAGGGTACGCATCGATTGCAGGCCGACTTCATGTGGATGATCGATGAGGTAGCGAGCGCTGATTTGCAATTGCCCCGGTAAATCATCGTAAACCGCAAGCAGGCGTTCGACAACCGCCTCCTGACTTTGCGGTGGGCGCGTATCAATCAGGGCCAGCGGTTTATTAGGTTGAGACATTTGTATGCTTGATTTAAATAATGGTACAAGTGTATCATAGCTCAACTTTTTAAATCAACCGGTAATTGAGGCATTGCGGTCATGCAAACGCAGGCAAAGATAGTGATCATCGGCGGCGGCGTGATGGGTTGTTCGCTCGCCTATCACCTTTGTAAGGAAGGTGAAACCGGCGTTGTGCTGCTGGAGAAAGGCGAACTCACCAGTGGTTCGACCTGGCACGCCGCCGGCCAGATTACGCATTCGGTAAGCCATTACAGTCTTGCCAAAATGGTAGCCTACGGCACCGAGTTGTACCCAAAGCTCGAAGATGAGACCGGCCAGTCCTGTAGCTGGCATGGCAGCGGCAGTTTGCGCATCGCCTATAGCGATGACGAGGTCGACTGGATTAAATACACCTTGTCGGTAGGCAAAGGCCTCGGTCATGCGATGGAAATAATCGGTCCCGGGCGCATTGCCGAATTGCATCCGTTCTATAATCTTGAGGGTGTAAAAGCAGCCCTCTACACGCCGCACGACGGTCATGTTGATCCGGCCGGAGTGGCTTTAGCGATGGCTAAGGGCGCGCGTACGATGGGTGCCAGCGTGATTCGGCAAAATCGGGTCACGGCAATCACGCATGCCGAAAACGACTCCTTCATCGTGCATACCGTGCGGGGCGATATTAAGGCGCAATGCGTGGTCAATGCCGGTGGCACCTATGCGCGTCAGGTGGGCGAATGGCTCGGCCTCGATCTCCCCATCGCCAATATGCTGCATCATTACCTGATAACCGATACCGTGCCCGAATTTGCCCGGCTGGATAAGGAGTTACCGGTCATTCGTGATGACCAGCAGGTCTCGGGTTATATCCGCATGGAGCAAAATTCGGGTTTGATCGGCATTTACGAAAAAGCCAATGCCGCCTCGGTCTGGGACGATGGCACGCCCTGGGACTCGGAGAACGAGCTTTTCGAACCAGATTACGACCGTATTATGCCGTGGCTGGAGAATTCGCTGGAGCGTATGCCGATACTCGCCGACAAGGGCATCAAGAGTGTTGTTCATGGGGCCATTACCCATCCCCCTGATGGCAACATGTTGCTCGGTCCCTCGGGCGTTAAAAATTTCTGGCTATGCTGCGGATCGCAGGTCGGAATAGCCTGGGGCCCGGGTGCGGGCAAGTACCTGGCGCAGTGGATGGTGAAGGGTGCCGCCGATGTATCGATGCGTAGCTTCGACCCGCGCCGCTTTGGTGCGCGTATTGACGATGAGTATCGAATCGAAAAAGCGAAGGAAGATTACCTGTTACGTCACGAAATCCCATTTCCTCACCTGGACCGGCCCGAATGCCGCCCCTCGCATTCGAAGCTGTCACCGCTTTACGCGATACTGAAGCAAAAAGGTGCGGTATATGAAGACATTTACGGCTGGGAACGACCCTACTGGTATGCAATAAACGGGGTCGAGCAAAAACACATCGACAGCTTTCGACGCAGTGAGTTATTCGATGTTATCGGCAACGAGGTTCGCGGCATGCGGGCCCATGCTGGTATTGCCGATTTGACCGCCTTTGCCAAGATAGAAATATTCGGAGCCGATACCGATTGTTACCTGAATCGCATTTCATCGAATAAACTGCCGCAAAAACCCGGCAGCATCACTTTAACCTATCTGGTCATGGATAACGGTCGAATCGAGGGTGAAGCGACATTTATCAAGCTCGGTGACAATCACTACTACATCGTCTATGCGGCAGTTCGAGAGGCCGCGCTGTTAAACTGGATGATGGAACAATTACAGGCCGGCGAATCGATCGATTTCAATAATGTCTCGGAAGACTATGGCGTCATCATGCTCGCCGGACCGAAATCGCGTAAAATTCTAGCCGATTGTACCGATGCTGCACTCGCCAATGCCAGTTTTCGCTGGTTATCGGGCCGGCATATCAATGTCGCCAGTGTCGACAATGTACGCGCCCTGCGAGTGACCTACACCGGGGAACTGGGCTGGGAACTACACGTACCGATGGCTGGCATGCTCAATGTTTACCAGGCCCTGGTGTCATCCCCTCACAGTGATGGGCTGGTGCACGTGGGTTCGGCGACACTGAATTCAGTACGCATGGAAAAAGCCTACCGTTCCGGCAGTGAGATCACCAACGAAGTGACCCTCGCCGAAGCCGGCGTCACTCGCTTTTCGCGACACGGTGGATTTCAGGGAGCCGGGGTATCACTGGCCCCGGCACAACGCTGGTTTTTAGCCTACCTGCAGATCGACGAACCCGCGGTTGACGCGGTGCAGGCCGATCCTTTCGGATCTGAATCGATCTGGTTTGAAGGCAATGCGGTTGGGCAAATATCATCGGGTGGCTACGGCTACCATGCGGGTCGATACCTGGCCTTTGCCTATATCCGGCCGGAATTGAACCAGATCGGAACAGAACTGGAAGTGCTGATAATGGGTGAAGCCAGGCGCGCGGTGGTAATCGAGCAATGTATTTACGATGCCGACAATCAGTTACCGAGGAGTGAGGGTGTATGATGATTAAATTTGGTAGTTGATTCCGGGTTCGATCCTGATTCCGGTATAATCGAATCAGTTTAATAACGATTCAATTCAGGTGGGTAATTACAATGGATAAAGAAAGGTTCGAACAGGGTTTAAACCAGCGCAAGGCAACTCTTGGTGCCGAATATGTCGAAAATAATCTTGCTGCGGCCGATGATTTCACGCGGCCGTTCCAGGAAATGATGACCGAGTGGTGCTGGGGATTCGGCTGGGGCGATGAGGTCATTGAGCCGAAGACTCGTTCGATGATGAACCTGGCGATGATCGGTGCACTTGGCAAAATGCACGAATGGGAAATCCATTGCCGTGGTGCAATTACTAATGGGGTCAGCAAGGAACAAATTCGCGCTATATGCCATGTCGTTGGCATATACTGCGGGGTACCGCAGTCACTGGAATGTTTTCGAGTCGCCAGAAAAGTACTCGAGGAGGACGGCCAGTTATAGCAGCGCCGATTCATCGGCCGGAGCCGAAGCATTAGCTGTGATTGGCGCGCTTATTCAAGCCATCGTAAAGCTTCATCGGGATTTTCGAAGTATATGACTTCGCCTGACAGGAACCATGAGCCGACTTTTGCGCTAATCTTCTGCCGGCGTTTATTGCCATAAATCGCTATTTTCTCAAATTCGCTGCCATGTTTCAGGCCACTCTTGAAATCGTCCCAGGCCGCTCTTAATTCCCAGCCTTCAAGCTCGGTACCACCAAAAATAAATTTTATTTTTGGTTGATCCACAAATTAGATGCAATTTTAGAAGCAGGTAAATAGTTTGAGTAATATCAATAGTTCTTGATAATATGATGAAACTTCGATCAGTATATGGTTGTTATGCAGGTATTTAGACAGAACCAGACTATTCGAGTATCGCTTATCACGTTGATACTGGCTGCTCTCTTGCTATTGATTTATTCCAGTAGCGCCAGCGCGTTTTTGAATCGATCCTATAGTACGCTTGCCGAGGCGCAGGTATTAAAAGGTGACTTCGATGACATTATACGCAGTGGTAAACTACGCATTTTGTTGACTGAGGATTTTACCAGCGTCGCCTATCTGCCGAGAAAGAGCTCTCCGCTGGCCGAGCAACAGCGAACGGCGGAGGAGTTTGCACTGTCACATGGATTAATTCCTGAGCTCGTTATCGTCGATAATTTTTCCGAGTTGATTCCTGCCCTGGCAGCCGGCAAGGGCGATATTATCGTCAACAATCTGACCATTAACGACCAGCGGCGCAAAATAATCAGTTTCTCGATACCGGTTGCGCATGTGCGGGAGCAGGTAATAGTTGGTCGAAACAATGACTCGATCAAGCGCGTGCGAGACCTGAATGGCAAGAAAGTGATGGTGAATCGCGGATCTACCTTCTGGCACGCGCTGGTGTGGTTAAAGGAGAACAAATACCCGGATATCGAAATTTTGGAAATTCCCGACAATCAGTCAGTCGAAAGATTACTCGACAGATTGGTCTCTGGTGAATTCGATGCAACCATTCTCGACAGCAACCTGGTCGATATTTACCAGGGATATCGCAAGGATTTTAAGGTCGCTACGCCATTTAGTGGCAAGCGCAATATCGGCTGGGGCATTCGCAAGGATGCACCGGGCCTGGTCGGTGCCATCAACCGCTATATGCAACTTGAACACGTGGCTGACGATGATACCGGGCCATTTACCGGCGACTTTGATCAAATCAAGAAGCGCAAGGTACTGCGTGTCCTGTTACGTAATAGTGCGGCATCCTATTTTCTCTACCGGGGAGAGTTGCTCGGCTTTGAATATGAACTGGCCCGGCAGTTTGCCCGTTACCATGGTCTGCGCTTCGAGGTTGTGGTCCCGCCTGGTCACCAGCAACTCTCGACCTGGTTACTCGAGGGCAAGGCCGATATGGCGATGGCATTTATCGAACCGAGCGATACACAGCGACGCCTTGGGATCGAATATACCCGGCCTTACCACTATGCCAATCAGCATATGGTGGTTGCCAAAAAGGACAAGGTGGACGAGTTATCCGATATGAAGCGGTATACGGTAATTGCAAGAAAAAATGGTAGCCACTGGAATACCCTGTCAAAATTGCAGCGTCAGGGTGGCAGTTTCAATTTAAAAGCGGCGCGAGACAATGTTGAAACAGAACAACTAATTCAGCGAGTGGCGGATGAAAAACGGCTGGCGACGCTGGCCGATAAGCACATACTTGATATCGAGCTGGCCCGGTCTGTGGCGGTTAAATCTGCCTTTGCGCTGGAGCCGGAGATTCCTCACTCGATTGCGATTCGCGCCAGGAATCCTTTGTTAAAGGCACAGCTTAATGCCTTTATTAAACGTGTTTACCGCAGCGAATTTTATAATGTTCTGTATGCCAAGTATTTCAAAAGCAAACGATCGGTATTGAAATTATCGAAAGGACGGGTTATCGATCCGGAGCAGGGAGAAATTTCGCCGTACGACAAGACGGTGCAGAAATACTCCGAACATTACGGTTTCGACTGGCGCCTGATTACCGCGCAAATGTACCAGGAAAGTGGCTTTGATCCGAAGGCAAAATCTTATGCGGGAGCGAAAGGATTGATGCAGATAATGCCGCGCACCGCGCGTTCGCTCGGATTCAAGGATGTCACCAAGCCGGCCAATGGCATCAAGGCTGGAATAAAATACATGGACTGGTTGCGTGATCGTTTTAATGAGGATTTACCTGTTGCCGACCGATTGTGGTTCTCGTTGGCGTCCTATAATGCCGGCGCCGGTCACGTGCATGATGCCCGTCGCCTTGCCAGACAAATGGGCCTCGATGCCGACAAATGGTTTGCCAACACCGAAAAGGCGATGCTGTTGTTATCACAAAAAAAGTACTCGAGTAAGGCTCGCTACGGGTTTGTGAATGGCAAAGAGCCAGTTAACTATGTACGTGAGATCAAACAACGATATGAAGC
>JAPUFZ010000151.1 GCA_027293245.1 Gammaproteobacteria bacterium | reverse complement strand
TCAGCATCGACAATAATAATATCGGCTAACTCGCCCGCAGCAACCTGGCCGGCCGGTAGCCCGAGTATTCGAGCCGGGTTGATACTAAGCCTGGCGATCACTTCGGGCAGCGAAAGCAGATTTTCTTCAACCAGTCGCAGTGCCAGTGGCAGCAGGGTATCGAGCGCGCTGATGCCGGCTTCCGCCGATGGGAAAGGTCTTAACTTGGCATCAGCTTCGTGGGGTTGATGATCCGAGCAGATACAGTCGATAGTGCCATCCGAAATTCCTTCACGTAGTACCTGCCTGTCGTATTGGCCACGCAAGGGCGGAATGGTCAGTTTGCTGGTGTCGAAGTCACCAATGTCGTGGTCGGTGAGAAAAAGTTGATGCATCGCACAGTCAGCAGTTACCGGTAAGCCGGCAGCCTTCGCCTGTCGAATCATTTCGACCGAACGAGCACAGGATAATTGACCAAAATGGGTCCTGGCTCCGGTTTGAGCGACCAGTTCAATATCTTTCGCGAGTGCTGCTGTTTCGGCAACTTCCGGAATCGCCGATAAACCAAGGCGCGTAGAAATAGCACTTTCATGGACGCATCCATCGGCATACAGACTATTGTCCCGGGCCTGGATAATGACCAGCATATTTTGCCCGGCGGCGTATTCCATGGCGCGACGCTGAACCTGGTTATTGGCAAACGGGCGCCCCGCGTTGCTGAAGGCAATACAGCCGTTGGCCTTGAGGCTCGCCATATTGCAGAGCTGTTCACCATCGAGTGCGCGTGACAGAGCGCCGATAGTGTAAATATGACATTGATTGCCGGCCTTGGCATTGCGGTGGTGGATTAAATCGACTACCGCTGAATTGTCTATGACCGGCAGCGTATCCGGGGGAATACACAGGCTGGTAATCCCGTTTTTTACCGCGGCGTTTGTTTCTGAGGCGATATCCGCCTTGTGTGTTTGCCCTGGCTCGCGCAGGCGCGCCTGGCTGTCTACCAGACCGGGCATTATCCATTGACCGCTGCAGTCGATCGTGTGTTCAGCCTTGAATCCAGACGGTTTTTTGCCAACGCCGATAACCAGGTTACCTTCGATAAAGACGTCGCTTTTGGACTCACGTAAATTGACCGGGTCGATCAGAATCCCGTTTTTAATATGGATGGTCATGCGCTACCCTGCAGGCTGGATTGTCCCCGGCTGGATAGTCCCCGGCTGGATTGCCCTACGATCATTGACATCACCGCCATACGTACTGATATGCCAAAACCAACCTGTTGCAAGATGACCGACTGACTACCATCCATCACACTGGATTCGATTTCAACGCCACGATTTGCGGGACCTGGATGCATGACGATGGCGTCGGGCCTGGCCCGGTTTAATCGCTCCTGAGTCAATCCGAACAGGTTGAAATATTCCTTTTCGCTGGGTAAAAAGGCGCCGCGCATACGCTCCTTTTGCAGGCGCAACATGATCACCACATCGACATCCCGCAGGCCTTGTTCAATATTGTCGTACAGCTGGACACCCAGCGACTCGGTGTCGATGGGTAACAGTGTTTTTGGGGCGATCACACGCACCTCTGCGGTATTGAGAATATTAAGCGCATGGATCTGCGAGCGGGCGACGCGCGAATGCATAATATCACCGACGATGGCGACACGCAGTCGGGTAAAATCCTGTTTGTGATGGCGAATGGTATACATATCCAGCATCGCCTGGGTAGGATGTTCATGTTGGCCATCGCCGGCATTGAGGACGCTGACGCCCGGTCGCACATGCTGCGCGAAGAAGTGAGCACTGCCGCTATCCTTGTGGCGGATCACAAACATATCAATTTGCATGGCCTCGAGGTTCCGAATCGTATCGAGTAGTGACTCACCCTTGACCGTTGCCGATGTATCGACGTTGAGGCTGAGGATATCGGCAGACAATCTCTGTTCTGCGAGTTCGAATGTAGAGCGGGTGCGGGTACTGGCTTCAAAGAATAAATTAGCGACTGTCTTACCGCGCAGGATAGGCACTTTTTTGATTATGCGATCTGTCACCGAAGTAAAGGATTCGGCGGTATCCAGAATCTCGGTAATTATCTCTCGATTTAAGCCTTCAATACTAAGAAAATGCCGCAGCCTGCCGTTTTCGTCGAGCTGTATGTTAGCTGCCATTGGATTTGACCGTCAGTTGAAGCGGGTCAGGGCCATCCAGTTTTATATGGCTGTTGGGTTCGAGTCGAATGGTTTCGGCTACTATATCAGCCTGGATCGGGATCTCACGTTCGCCCCGATCGATCAGAATTGCGAGAACTATTCGCTGCGGACGGCCATAATCGAAAATTTCATTCATTGCTGCCCGAATGGTTCTGCCTGAATACAATACGTCGTCAATTAAAATGATGGTTTTACCGTCAATATTAGTCGGTAAACTCGACGGCTTCACGGTCGGGTGCAGGCCGATTTTGGTGAAGTCATCTCGATAAAAGGTAATGTTCAGGTGTCCCAGATCGGTGGCTGGTTTAATCGCCCGATGAATTGCCTGGGCGATCCAGTAACCACCGGTTTCGATACCGACAATGATAGGCTGCTTAGCGGGGAGAAGGTCTGATGGAAAATAGGGTTTCAGTGCTTGCGTCAGCTTTTCAATCAAAGTATCGACTGAGGGTATAGCCACAGATATTCCATGCATTGAACTCGGGACGCTTTATAGCATAAATTTTGTCGACATACAGCATATTGGTAAGATTTTTCTGGGTTTGTATGACTAGAGTTTTTCTATCTGGTGTTGGTATTCGCGTAACCAGGTTTCGGTGATTAGAACCGCCGCGAGGCTATCAATTTCCGGTTTGCTTTTATGTGTGCCGCTGTCAATAGCAATGAGGTAAGCCTCCCGAGTGGTAAGTCTTTCGTCGATTAGCTCCGTGTCTATATTATACCTTCCCTGTAATTGCCGGCTAAATCGACTTGCCTTATCGGTCATGTATTGCGTTTCGGGGTAGTCTGAAGTGGGCAGGCCAACGATCAGCTTTTGCGGTTTCCATTCGTCGACCAGGTTCGAAATTGCTCCCCAATCCGGGGAATGCCTGAACGATTTGATGGCGTTTAGAGGCCTCGCCTGGGCGGTCAGGGTCTGGCCAACGGCGATACCTATCCAGCTCGTACCATAATCGAAACCAATTACGGTTTCGATTTTAGCCTGCATTTCGAAGCCGGCCCTGAATCGATGTCTGCGCCAGCAGGCTGTGCTCGATAGTATCAGGCATTGCCGCTCACTGGTGACAGCTTACTGATATCGAAGCCCAGGGTGTCGAACGCCATCTGCCATTTGTCATCTGAATTTTTGAGAAATATAAGCTCAGTATTGGATGCGGAAGTGAGCCAGGAATTTTGGTGCAATTCAGACTCCAGTTGTCCCGATGCCCAGCCGGAGAATCCGAGAATGACGAGATAATCCTTCGGGCCCTTGTTGTTTGCTATCGCCTGCAAGATATCCATCGAACTGGTGAGGTGAATGCCGGCAGAGACTTCGATGCTTTTTTGCCATTTATCGGTAGCGGTATGCAATACAAACCCCTGTTCAAGCTGCACCGGACCACCGAGAAACACCGGTTTTTGTTTGATGGTTTCATCGCCACATTCGATATCGAGCTGGCTGAATAAATCTTCCAGTGTTTGCGTGGTTTGATGATTGATGACCAGCCCCATACTGCCGTGTTCGCTGTGCTCGCATATGTAAACCAGGCTCGAAGCAAATAATGGATCCTTAATAGCTGGTGTTGCTATCAGGCATTTATCGACCAGATTAGATTTTTCCGCTTTCATCGTGGGTATTCCTCTATCAGTACTCTCATATAGATTGCCAGCCCGTTAGTTTGCTAGACCTCGCCCTTATTGTGAAGCCGATTGCTATTGAATTCCCAGGTTCTGATGATGACAATTTGATCGGCTCGCTGTTTCAATTCTTCAGAAAATGGTACAAAAGGTTCGGCAAGCCGAAGGATTCGTTTAGCCGCTTCGTCAAGTACCGTACTACCTGAAGAACGCGTAATTTTAACATCCAGTATCTCTCCAGCTGCATTGATTCGAACACTCAGACGCAGCCGACCATTTATATTTTTGATCACCGCTTCCTGCGGATAGTTCAAATTACCTGTGTGTTCTATTTTTTGTACCCAGCTTGCCAGATAGCTGGCTTCTATGGCTTTTTTAGTGCTCGCGGTCAAGACGATCGATTTCGGGCGTTTGGCATAATTGATAGTCATTTGCCTGATTTCTGCCTGCAACCGCGCGATTTGGGTTTGTCGCTGATCGACATCGCCTGCCTGTTGTGAAGTGGACTGTTGCTTGCGACTCTGGGTATATTTGACGACCTGGTGCTGAAATTCGTCCTGGGTAATGAAGTACAGGCGGTCGATTTCAAGCTGATTACGGCGCAGTTCAGTTCGAGCCTGGTCCGAGAGACCCAGCTGGTCGAGCGGGGTATTGGACGAAACGGGAGCACTGGGTCGGGCTTTTTCCTCGGCCTTGCCACCCCCCGCCTGGTCGAGCTGAGCCAGAAAATCCGGGTTTTCCACCGCTTCCAGACTTTGCGAATTGGCAAGAATGATATCAAGATTGGGCAGGACACCGGATTTTGGAATTTTAGAATAGGTAAAACCAACTCCAAGCACCACAATCGCATGGATAGTAAGCGCGAGAAACAGCGTAAATCCCAGGCGATCGCTGGCGCCGACCCCGGGATTAATCATTGGTGAGCGATATTGGGGCATCTAGAGCGTATTTTGCCAATAATACCGGCGCTTCACCAGCCATTTTAAGGTGTTAAACTCCATTTTTGAATCCTCAATCGATGATAGTAACTGGCAAAATCGAAATTAATTTGATTTTACTGGCGAAGGAGCGGGAAATGGTAATCTTCTGATCTTCACTAACGATCAGGTAATCCTCTATGTTCAGCGATTGCGCTAGCGAAGCTGGACTATCGAGGCCATCGATCATCAGCGTAGTTGCTGCAACATCAGCGAGTACCGGGTCGCTAGTTAACACCGTGGCCGAACTGATGTGCGTTGATGGTTTACCGGTGCGCGGGTCAATAATGTGGTGAAGGCGTTTACCATCCTTGCGATAAAAACGCTGGTAGTTACCCGATGTGAAGAGACTATGCGCACCGGTTAGTTCGATGCTGGCTATAGCTCCTGG
>JAPUFZ010000150.1 GCA_027293245.1 Gammaproteobacteria bacterium | reverse complement strand
AACACGTTGGCGTTCACCGCCCGAGAGTTCCCCCGGTTTATGAGTAGCACGACTTTCGAGACCGACACGAGCAAGCCAGTCGCTAGCGATACGGAGCGCGCATTCGCTGCGCTGACGCCGCACCAGCAATGGCATTGCTATATTTTCCCGGGCACTGAACTCGGGCAATAAATGATGGAACTGGTAGATAAAACCCAGGTGTCGATTACGCAGATTGCCCAGCTTTTTTTCCGACAGACCCGCTATCGACTGCCCCGCCACTATCACTTCTCCGGCAGTGGCATGGTCGAGACCACCCAGTAGATGCATTAACGTACTCTTGCCTGCCCCGGAAGCGCCAACAATGGCATGGGTCTCGCCTTTGCCGATGCTGATATCGATTCCCTTCAGCACCGGTACATCGAGTTTACCCTGGTGAAAGGTTTTCACCAGGCCAATAGTCTCAATAATTGAATCAGTCATTGGTTGGTCTGGCAATACTACTCATAACTCAATGCTTCCGCCGGTCGAGTTTTGGCAGCCCGTAGCGCGGGGTAAAGTGTCGCAATGATTGAGACTAAAAAGGAAAGCAGGGTTATCTTGATAACATCTGATTGTCGCATATCAGCCGGCAATTCAGTGATCGGGTAAACACCTGTTGGTAGAAACTGGGTCTGAAAAAACTGTTCCAGCGCAGGGATAATGACATCTATATAGGAGGCAATCAGTACCCCGCTACCCAGACCCAGTAAAGTGCCTACGACACCGATCAATGTTCCCTGCACCATAAACACCAACATGATTGACATAGGTGATACTCCGATAGTGCGTAATATCGCAATATCCGCCTGCTTATCGGTTACCACCATAACCAGGGTCGATACGATATTGAAGGCAGCGACAGCAACGATCAGCGAGAGGATAATAAACATTACAGTTTTTTCGGTTCTCACCGCCTTGAAGTAATTTCTGTGCCGCATGGTCCAGTCGGATACCCAGAATTCGAGGCCAGCCAGGTCCCTCAGTTCACCACGTATCAACGGTGCTTCATCCATGTCATTCAGTCGAAGTCTTAAACCGCTAACATCGCTGCCCAGTCGGAACAGCCGGCGGGCGTCATCATTATGAATGATCGCAGTGCTGCGATCGTATTCGTAAACCCCGATCTCAAATAACCCAACCACTTCAAATCGCCGTAACCTGGGCAAAAAGCCAACCGGTGAGGCGGTAGATTGCGGTGTGATCATAGTCACTCGATCACCCGGTACCACGTCGAGGGAATTAGCCAGTCCGGTACCCAGGATAATACCGTAGGCTCCTGGTTTAAGGTCCGATAGTTTGCCGAATTTCATGTGCTCGTGAATCTCGGAAACCTGTGGCTCGAATTCAGGTTCGATACCCCGCACCACCGCGCCGCTTACCGAAGACGAGTTTGAAAGCATCGCTTCGGCTTCAATGTAAGGTGCACTGCCGACTACTTCCGGGTGCGACATCAGCCGTTTACTCAGCGCGCGCCAGTCCTGTAAGCGCCGGTCGAAACCGGTCACCGTGACATGCGACACCATACCTAAAATTCGACTCCTGAGTTCTTTTTCGAATCCGTTCATGACCGACAAAACCACGATCAGGGCCATCACACCCAACGCGATTCCGAGCATTGAAATTAGCGAAATAAAGGAGATAAAATGATTACGTCGTTTGGCCCGTGTGTAACGCAGGCCAATAAACAATTCTAGCGGTAAATTCATACTGCGGATTAAACCATGAATGCAGCCGGGTCTCCACCGGTGAACGGCTTTGATGGCTCTATTGGGTTAAGGAGCCACTGATTAATTTGCCTAAGAATTTTGCCGTGCTATAGTTATTAACATGCCGATTATTGACGATTTGAGGTCATTTAAATGATCGGATTGATAAAATCTGTCAGGAGATAGAAACATGCGTAGCGGAATTATTATCCTCGCATTGGGACTTGCTTTACTCATGCAGCCGGCAATCGCCGGCAGCATGACCATTCCCGGTCACACATCAACCGACCAGGAGCAGCCAATGCCTGTGCGTGGTGTTGATATGGAGTCAGTACTGCTCGAATTCGGCGAACCCGTAAAGCGTTTCGAAGCCGTCGGCGAGCCACCGATTAGTGAATGGGTGTACAGTAGTTTCAGGGTTTATTTTGAGCACGAAACCGTATTGCATTCCATCGACATGAATACATTAATTATGCCAAAATAGTTTCGCCCAAAGGAGCAGACGAAAAACCTGATTACGATTAGGCATCGAGGCCCGATTCGAAAATCACTATATATACGGCTGGTTTCGGCTTATTTAAACCAGCAAATTACAATAAATTTAGCCACTAGATCGCGACTGAAACAATAGCGCAGGGTTATAATTGAACCGAGGAGCACAAACAAATGAAACTATCCAATGTCATCTTTGCGGGGATTACCGCCATCACACTGGCTTCCAGCGGTTTATCCTATGCCGCAGAGGTAAATATAACGCCCACTCTCGAAAGCGTTACGGTGATACATGGTGATAAGAAAGTCAAAATCATACGTAATCAAAATCAGAAGAACACGGTCAACCCGGCATTCGCTAAAACTTCGCGAAAATGTCCTCCATTTTGTATTCAACCTTCTGCTTTGGCGCCTGGGGTTGAAACTATCGGTGAACTCGAAGTTCTACATTATTTGAGCATGATCGCCGAAGGCGATGAAACAGTCCTGGTCATCGACTCACGAACTCCGGACTGGGTAGCGAAAGGAACCATCCCCGGGGCGATCAATATCCCCTGGACCAGTCTCAATCCGGCCAGGGGCGCCGACCCGATATCGATTGGCGAAATAATGGAAGAACAGCTGAAAGCCAAAAATCTCGAAGGCTTGTGGGATTTCAGTAGCGCCAGGACACTGGTCATGTTCTGCAACGGAATGTGGTGCGGTCAGTCACCAAGCAACATTAAAACCCTGCTTAAATTTGGCTATCCCGCCCACAAAATTAAATGGTATCGCGGTGGTATGCAGGACTGGGAAATCCTTGGTTTATCCACGGCCAAACCAGTGAGTGAGTAGCTTTCAGCTAGTCGGATTGTTTTTCGACACTAGCACCTCTATATTACTAGTGTGCGAAGTCCCTACTCCGGCCGCATATGCGGGAATAAAATAACATCCCGAATACTCGGGGAATCGGTTAACAGCATAACCAGTCGATCGATACCTATGCCCTCGCCCGCTGTTGGCGGCATTCCGTATTCGAGTGCGCGGATATAATCAGCATCGTAATGCATCGCCTCGACATCACCGGATTCCTTATCCTCGACTTGCTGCCGAAATCGTTCGGCCTGGTCTTCGGGATCATTGAGTTCCGAGAATCCGTTCGCCAGTTCACGGCCGGCGATGAAAAATTCGAAGCGATCAGCCACTAACGGATTATCATCGTTACGTCTTGAAAGCGGCGAAACTTCTGTTGGATAGGCAGTGATAAATGTGGGTTGTATCAGCTGGTGTTCGACAGTTTCCTCAAATATTTCGATCTGAACCTTGCCTATACCCCAGCCTGATTCGACCGTAATTCCCAGATTTTTTGCAACCTCTCGGCAATACTCGAGGGTATCGAGCCTGGTGGCATCCAGGTCGGGGTTAAATTTTAGTATCGACTCAACAACCGTCATACGTAGAAACGGTTTCGCTAAATCAATAGTGTCTCCCTGGTAGATCAGGCTAGTATCGCCAAGCACAGACTTTGTCAATTGCCGTACCATATCTTCGGTCAGGTCCATCAACTGGTGATAATCCGAGTAAGCCTGATAAAACTCAAGCATGGTAAATTCGGGATTGTGCCGGGTTGACAGGCCTTCGTTACGAAAATTACGGTTTATTTCAAACACCTGCTCGATACCACCGACTACCAGACGCTTCAGATATAATTCAGGGGCTACACGTAAATAAAGATCCATATCCAGTGTATTGTGGTGCGTGACAAATGGCCGCGCTCTCGCACCCCCTGGAATTATCTGCATCATCGGGGTTTCGACCTCGACAAAACCTGCCTTGATCAGGTATTGCCGAATAAAACTGATCGCCTGGCTGCGCATCGCAAAAACCCGCCTCGAATCCTGGTTCATGATTAGGTCAATATATCGCTGGCGGTACTTTTGCTCCTGATCGGTGAGCCCATGAAATTTCTCCGGTAGTGGCCGCAGCGATTTGGTCAATAGTTCCAGGGTTTTGACCTTGATTGTCAATTCACCGGTTTTGGTTTGAAACAATACACCCGTAACACCAAAGATATCACCGATGTCGCTGTGCTTGAAAGCCTCGTAACCTGTTTCGCCGATTGCCTCGCGTTGCACGAATATCTGCATCGTCGCGCTCATATCCTGGAGTTGAGCAAAACTGGCTTTGCCCATCACACGCTTGAACATCATGCGTCCTGCGAGGCTCACGTTGATCGATTTTTGCTCGAGTTGCTCGCGCGATAAATCGGCATAATCGTCGTGCAGACTCTGGGCAAAATCGTTACGCCTAAAATGATTGGGATAAGCCTGTCCCTGCTCTCTCAACAGCGCAAGCTTGTCGCGACGCTGTGCGATATACCGGTTTTCATCTTCCGTTGACTGATCGACCCCGTCGTCACCACCTGTTACCTGGTTCATTTCAGTTTACCTTTACCTGGGAATCTGTCGGACTTAGGATAAATCTACTGCGGAAAAGCCATTTTGGCCAAACTATCCTATCCATTTCGTTAAATATGAACAACTATACCCAAAGCGCGCCACAAAAAACGTGTCGCGGGGCAGGATCTTCGCCTCATTCGATAGAAAAATCTGACTCAAAATGGCTTTCCCTCGCTACGAGTACCTAAGTCCGACAGACTCCTAAAGCCCGCTTTTCAGGCTCGCCTCTATAAATTGATCCAGTGCGCCATCGAGCACCGCCTGTGTATTTCCGGTTTCTACACCGGTGCGCAAATCCTTGATTCGTGATTGATCGAGTACATAAGAACGAATTTGACTGCCCCAACCAATGTCGGACTTGGAGTCCTCGACATTTTGAGCCTTCGCATTTCGCGCCTGTACTTCTAACTCGTATAACTTGGCCTTCAGTTGCTTCATTGCAGTTGCCTTATTTTTGTGCTGCGAACGATCATTTTGGCATTGCACAACAACATTGGTCGGTAGATGCGTGATGCGAACTGCCGATTCGGTACGGTTAACATGCTGCCCACCGGCGCCGCTGGCCCGGTAAACGTCTATGCGTAAATCAGAGGGATCGATCTCGATGTCAATGTCATCGTCAACTTCCGGGCTTACAAATGCGGCCGCGAACGACGTATGACGCCGATTGCCTGAATCGAAGGGTGATTTTCGCACCAGCCGATGGACACCTGTTTCGGTACGCAACCAACCATAGGCATAAGGCCCCTCGAAACGAATCGTTGCACTTTTAATACCGGCCACGTCACCATCCGAGACTTCGATTAACTCAGTTTTGAAACCCCTGGCTTCGCCCCAGCGAAGGTACATTCGCAATAACATATTGGCCCAGTCCTGGGCTTCGGTTCCACCCGAACCTGACTGTATTTCCAAAAAAGCGTTACATTCATCCATCTCGCCGGAAAACATACGTCGAAATTCCAGTTCTGCGACGGCATTTTCAATATTTTCCAGGTCTCTAACAATTTCCTCTGTAGTTAAGACATCATCCTCAATGATGGCCAGTTCCAGTAATTCGGCGGCGTCGCTGATGGCTACGCTGCTTTGATCGAGGCCCATGACTACAGTTTCAAGGCTAGCTTTATGCTTGCCTAATTGCTGGGCCTTTTCGGGCTCATTCCAGAGTTCCGGATTTTCGAGCTCGAGTACTACTTCTTCCAGTTTTTCCTTTTTGTGCTCGTAGTCAAAGATACCCCCGAAGCAAGTCTACGCGTGATCGCAGATCGTCGATATGCTGAGTAATTTGATTGGTCTCCAATATAATTTGCCCACGATTTAGAAAGATGCGATTCTACCTGATGTCTATCCCCTTGTAATGCGGTTATGACAAACCATTCAACGACAGCCGGACACATTATTACCGTCTTCAAATACCAGTTAAATTACCCATTTAAGTGCAGCCAGGCCAATTCATCTGAGAGCTTTTTCTACCCTTTGTTTGGTACTACAATTTTTATCGGGACATAGAGCATTTGAGGATTTATTATGGTAGAGTATGCCGCCAAATTTTTCGACCAAATCCTTTTTAACTACAGCCATTTTTAACTACGGGGTAACCAGTGAATCAATCCGATATTGATATTCAGCTAAAGGTCTGGAAAGACCTCGCTATCAGCAAACAGATTTTGATGGGGGCTGCAACCGATGCCCTGGGTCTGGACGCTGCATGTACCACAGATGAACTCAAGGCAGCCTTGAACAAGGCGATTCAACAGGCCAAAGATGCTGATATCACTATTGTTACCACCCGCGAACAGGCTGAAAGGCAAGTCGCCGAAATGAAGCAGCAAGTTGCCGCTAGCGAGCAGGCCCGCATCGACGCTGAAGGAAAAGTTGCCGCGGCATTAAAAGTTCGCAAAACCGCTGAAAAACAATTAGCCGCAGGCCGTGCTGAAAATACTGAATCATTAAAAAAAGCCCGCGTCGAAGTAACCGACAAACAAAACAAGCTCAAAGCCATCTCCAGGGCACTGGCCGACACACCGGAAAATGTTGTTAAAAAACTGAAAACCCTGAAAAAACAAAAACTCGAAGAATCCAGGCTGCGCACTCAAACAGAGACCAAACTACAGTCGACACGCAAGCAAAAGGCGAAACTGGAAGCTGAATTGGAGAATCGAAAGTCTTTGAACCAACAGTCGCTACCACTAATAACGCAGCTACGGGAAATACATTCGATCTGTAAAAAGCAAAGTAAAAAAATTAAATCACTGAGCGAAGATAAGAAATCCTCTATCACAATCCCCAAACTCGACGAAGAGTTACTCGAAAATCTCGAAAAGGCCCTGACCGAGGCCTGACCAGGATGATGGTTACACCCATCCCGGTTCGCAGCAAGCCACCAGGAGTGCATAATTAATGGCTATAGTTGATTCCAGTATTCACTGATGGCGAGCAGGTTTTTCGGTTTACGCCACCACTTGAATCTCGACCAGGACCTCATTTGATAATCGAACTGGTATCCTGCTCGCAGCTTCAGGCTGCAATGTCGAGTCCGTACCGCGCGTAATAGCGGGTTAAACAGTTGCGCCTCGATGCGCTGGAGCAGTTCCTGTAAATTCATCTCGTCATCACTCTTAAGCGCCTCAAGCAATGACAAATCGCAAATAATGCAATCCTGATTAAAATGGCTGGTCTCAAGATCGGCACACTCGCCGGTCTCGATGCCTGAAACACCGGCATAGCGTTTTAATAGTTCGTCGTCACAAACCCATCGCGCCCGATTGCGCGACTGTTGCGGCAAACTTCCCGCACCCCAGAACCATAAGCTATTGATGGTTAACAGGCCTGCCTGTAGGCGTTTCTGGTTGATTTCGTGCGCGTGCAGGTACATTTGCATTTCGTTGATCAATTTGTACCAGGGCAATCTGTGTTTCGACTGTTCGGTGAAAGGATCTGCTTTCTTGCCAATAACCGACAGGTAATGCGGGTAGTGCCGGGGAGGCTCACATTGCTTTAAATGCATTAACCAATGTCCGCCTGCAACTGATTGTATATCACAATCTACATTAAAATAATCTTTTAAATCATTGATTAATATTAAAAAATCATCATTATTTGTTTGATTATTCCGCAGCGGAACGACGATCGCATTGTGCATATCAACCTTCAGGTGAACTGGCCTGAATAGAATATATTGGTGCCTGTCGCCTGCCCCCTGGTCGACAAAGGCCTGGGCAAATGGCAGTACCTGATAATTTTGCCATCCCATACAGGCCGACAGGATCGGTTCCAGTTCAAACACAGAATTTTTACTGGCTCTGGCATATCGCAGAATACTGTTAAGCGCCGGCAGACTGTTTTCCAGGAAGGCTGGATCCAGAGTCTCCAGGGGCAGGTCAAACAAGCCGGGAATAATCAGATCGAGTTGAACTGACATTGTTCTAGCCCAGGCCA
>JAPUFZ010000015.1 GCA_027293245.1 Gammaproteobacteria bacterium | reverse complement strand
GCGCCGGGGGCAAAACCCAGGATTCCTGCCGCCTGGCTTCGCGCACGTCCAGAACCGCAGGCAATTCCTGGTACTCGATAACCGCCTGGTGTACTGCCTTGCGGGCCGCGACATAAGAATTTGCCACTACCGCAAAAATCGGCTGCCCAAAATACTGCACCAGTCCATCCACAAGTATCGGGTCATCCTGTATGATTGGCCCGCAATCGTTGCGCCCGGGTATGTCTTGCGCGGTTAAAACCGCAACCACGCCAGTCGAAGCTTTTACCGCGTCCAGGTCAACCGACACAATCCGCGCATGCGCACGTTGGCTCAAGCCAAGCGCGATGTGCTGGGTACCCGCCATTTCAGGAATATCGTCAACATAGGTCGCCTCGCCGCACACATGCAGGCTCGCCGATTCATGCGGGCTTGAGATGCCCGGTATTACTGCTTCATCCTGTTTACTCGCCATATCCATCAGGCTTGCACCGCGAAGACATTGACGGCCTCGGGTTGCAAGGCGCCCTGTGGCCTGGTTTCCAGGTAAAACCGATACAATAAATTTGACGCCGTCTGTTGCCTGTAGGCCGCGCTGGCACGCATATCCGACAAGGGCGAGAATTCCAGTTTTAGAGTTTCCATCGCAACGGCGAGTGTATCCTCGTCCCAGACCTTGCCCTTTAACAGGTTTTCAGTATTGGTCGCACGTTTTGGGATTGCGGCCATACCGCCAAAGGTAATATTAATGTCATCTATCCTGTCATCCTTCAGCCGCAAGGCGAATGCGGCACAAACCGCAGAAATATCCTGATCAAAACGTTTGCAAAGCTTGTAGCAGCGTATCTGCAGAGACTCGTCACGCCTGGGCACTATTACCGATTCAACAAACTCACCGGTTTCCATCGCGTTTTTCATGTAGTCGAGATAAAGGTCCTGCATTGCCAGTTCACGGGTTTTCGGTCCCTTTCTCAATTTAACCCTGGCACCAACACTGATTAAAGCCGGCATGGAATCGCCGATGGGCGAACCGTTAGCGACATTGCCCACCAGGGTTCCAGCGTTGCGAACCGGGACCGAGGCGAAGCGTCGAAACATTTCGTCAAATTCCGGGAATTCCTGCGACAGGGCATTAAACGCATCGGTCAGCGAAACCGCTGCACCAATCTCGATAGCGGATTCATTTTTGGTGATTTGATTCAGTCCGGCGACATTACCGAGGTAAATAACCACGGGCAATTCGCGTAGTTGCTTGGTTACCCAGATTCCAACATCGGTGCCACCCGACAGAATACAGGCATCCGGATTTTGTGCATAAAATTCGGCCAGTTCCTCAATCCCGGCGGGGGCAAAATACAAACTATCCCCCCATTTCAACTCCAGGCCCTGTTTTCTTTGAAGCGCATTCAGGCGCTCGATCATATCCTGTTCCTGGGCGCTGGCGAGGTCAGCATTGTTACTGGCTGGCGCATATAAGACCGGATCCGAATCAGCAGAAACCGGGTAATCGTTCATTTTTAATGCCGCTTCGATAATCGAACGATAACCCGTGCAGCGGCAAAGATTGCCGGAGAGTGCATCGTCTATCACGGCCCGATCGATACTGGCTTCGGTTTTATACAGCGCGAACATCGACATGATAAAACCCGGTGTGCAAAAGCCGCATTGCGATCCGTGGTAATCGACCATGCTCTGTTGTACCGGGTGGAGCGAATTATTTGCGGACTTGAGCGACTCGACGGTAAATAATATCTTGCCGTCCAGGGTCGGCAGAAACTGAATACAGGCATTGACGGCACGGAACTGCAGGCGATTGTTAACCGCTGCGCCAATTACAACGGTGCAGGCACCGCAGTCGCCTTCGGCACAACCTTCCTTACTACCGATACGCAGCAGATCCTCGCGCAGATATTGCAGTAGCGTCCGTGTCGGCTCGATATCGCGCACTTCGACCAGTTCCCCGTCGAGTATGAAACGAATAGTGTTTTGATCGTCCACTGACTAGGAACCTCTGTAAGTCGAGTAGGACCAGGGCGATACCAGCAGGGGTACATGATAATGCGAATCGACATCGGCAATGCCGAAACGAATCACGACTTCATCAACGAATGGAGGATTGGGGAGTTCGAGATCACTGGCGCGAAAATAGGCACCGGCCTGAAACACCAGCTCGTAGACACCGGCGCGAAATTCTTCTACGTCGAGAATTGGCGCATCGAGACGCCCATCCGCATTGGTCGCATCCTGTTTTAACAGTTGACGACCTTTATCCACTCGATAAAGTGTCACATCAACACCAGCTGCCGGACAGCCCAGCGCGATATCGAGTACATGTGTCGTCAATCTGCCCATTCCCGCTCCCCTCGGTGTACAGAACGCTTAAATTCTCACTATCTGGCTCGATTGTCAACACTTTTATCAATTATTGTTAACAATCTCGAATAATGTGTTACTATGCCAGGTAATTGTCACGAGGAATCTGATCATAAAACCGAATAGCGAAAAGTCTAATGACTCTCCTAAGCCGGCAATGAGCGAAGATGAGGTGCTACGCCAGATAGAGCAGGCGGTAATCGATCACCGTCTGCCACCCGGCACCAAGCTCAGGGAAGTGCACCTGGCCGAGGTATTCGGCGTTAAACGTGGCACCATACGAAAAGTGCTGTCGCGCCTTGCCTTTTCCAGGCTGGTAGATCAACTACCCAATCGGGGTGCCAGTGTCGCTAAACCTTCGGCTAAGGAAGGTCGCGATTTATTTGCCACCCGGCGCGCTATCGAAGGCGCCATTATAGAAATCTTGACACCGCAAATCGGGATCACCGATGTTCAGCAGCTCAGGCATATGCTGGACCAGGAACAAAATGCCTATGCCCAGGGAGATTCCAAACTGGCCTTATCGCTATCGGTTGATTTTC
>JAPUFZ010000149.1 GCA_027293245.1 Gammaproteobacteria bacterium | reverse complement strand
ATCGGCGCCAGGAAAAAAGTACTGGCTTTTGTCAGTGCCAATCAGTTCGGCTCGGGCCAGGGGTTTTCATCCTACCTGGTAGCCCTGTCTGAATTGCATGTTGAGAATGTCTGGTTAGATGAAATCTCGCTGGCCGAAAATTATATCAAAATTCGTGGTAGTGCCTTGAGTGCAGAGTTAATACCCGAGTATTTTGGCCGGTTTAGTGAGCAGTCAATATTTCGCGGTAATCGATTCAATATTTTTAAAGTGGATCGCAAGCAGGAAACGGACTGGAAGGTAGATTTCGAAATTGCAACCAACGGAACCCTCGATGAGTAATTCGTTGAACACATCGGCATTGAAGAGCGTGGCGCAAAATTTTAATGTCCTGACATTAAGGGAGCGCTGTCTGTTTGTTATTACCGTCATTGTTTCGATCTCCGTTGTCTGGTGGTATTTCTACGTCGAGCCAATACAAACTAAAACTCAATTTCTGATTGAGGAAAATAATAGAATCAGCCGGGATGTTCAAATTACCCGTAACGCCATCAGTGATATCCGCAACAAGATTGCAGCGGGGGTAAACCAGGATAAAACCCAAAGGCTGGCGCAGCTGGAACTCGCGCTGGAGGCGGTGGAAGAGCGTTTAAGGCTTAAAACCATAGAGTTAATTGACCCGGATAAGATGTTCCAGTTGATGACGCGCCTGGTCTACAGGGAATCCAGATTAAAATTGCTGAGTCTGAAACGACGCGAGGTAAAACCCGCGATTGCACCGAGCCAGGAAAAACAGGAAGAGGCGACTATATACCGGCACGTACTCGAAGTTAAATTCTCGGGTAAGTTTCAGGATATCCTGAAATACATGCAAACTCTCGAAAACCTCGACTGGAAACTAATCTGGGATGAAATAGAAATTATCACTGACGAGTATCCTCTGATAACGGTGAAGGTTGTTATATCGACGTTGAGTACGCGTAAGGAATGGGTCGGTGTTTAAACTACCTCACCAAATCGGTTTGACGATAGTATTATCGTGTTTGGTTCTACAAATTGGTGTTGGCCAGGCTGCCGAGATAAAGGATCCAATGCAGCCGCCCGAATATGCATTGAAGAAATTTCGACAGGCCAAAAACAAAAATAAGCCTACCGTAGTAAGTACCAAAAAGGTTAACAAACCGCAAACCAAACCACTGAAGCTAACTTCAATTTTGTACTCGCCTACCCGGAAAATAGCGATTATCGACGATCAAATGCTAGGCATCGGTGGCACAATCAATGGTGCCAGGGTGGTTAAAATAAACAAACACAGTGCCCGCCTGGTACGAAAAGGCAAAGTAATAAATCTTCGACTACCTGATGATTTATCAGCAATTAAGAAAATTCCTGTCGAGAGTGAAATATGATCAAAGGCCCTTTCTTACTGCTTGCCGGCTCGCTTTTTCTGGTGTCCTGTGCACCAAAAAATGTCGTCGAAAATACCAGACAAACCACGCAAAGTATTGCCACTGCGATGGCGGAGGCAGCCGCGGTGAGCATTGCCGAAGTGGAAGCGCCTTCAGACGATATTCTTGATGAGCTTTTGCCCGGCAGTGGTGTCGCGATACCCGGACTAATCGACGATATAAAACAGGAAACCGCCTTCGACATGTCGGTCTCGAATGCACCGGCGAGGTTATTTTTCATGAGCCTGGTAAAAGATACCGATATCAACATGGTGGTTCATCCCAGTGTCGAAGGTGAAATATCAATGGATTTGAAAAATGTAACCATTCGCGAGGTAATGGATCTGACGCGTGAAGTCTACGGTTACGAGTACCGGGAATCGGCAGGCGGTTATATCGTTATGCCGGCACGAATTCAGTCAAAGATTTTTGCGGTGAATTACCTGAATATCAATCGTGTGGGCGAGTCGATCATGGCGGTTAACTCGGGCCAGGTGAGTAATACCGAAACCACCAATAACTCCCGTATCGGCGAGTCAAGCTCGACAACGACAGTGAATGCTGCCCAGTCGAGTAGCATAAACACTTCTACTAGTTCCGACTTCTGGGGTGACTTGCATAACACGCTGATTTCGATTGTCGGTGCTGGTGATGATCGTTCGGTGGTTGTAGACCGTCATGCCGGGCTGGTCATCGTGCGTGCGATGCCCGGTGAATTGCGCGATGTTGGGGCCTATCTGGACCATGCTCAGAGAAATCTTCAGCGCCAGGTTATCCTCGAGACCAAGATTATCGAAGTGCGCTTGAATGATAGTTTCCAGTCGGGTATTGACTGGGCTTTGTTGTCATCAAATGGCAGGGCACTGGCGGCTACCACGGGTATCCTGAATGGTAGAAATATTATTCTTGATGACCTGATTGATTTAGATTTGCCTGAAGATATTGGCGTTACCAACATGTTTGCGGTTGGCGCCAATTCAAGCAATTTTACCGGGCTGTTACGCTTACTGAGCACCCAGGGTGACGTCCAGGTGCTTTCGAGCCCACGCATATCCACGGTTAATAATCAAAAGGCGGTCATCAAAGTGGGGACAGATGAATTCTTCGTTACCGATATATCGTCTAACACCACGACCAATATATCGGGCACCACGAATAGCCCGGATATCACCCTGACCCCATTTTTCTCGGGTATCGCGCTTGACGTAACCCCGCAGATCAGCGAAGACGGGGATGTTATTTTGCATATACATCCGAGTATTAGCGACGTTGTTGATCAACAAAAGGAAATTGTTCTCGGTAATGAAACGCTACAATTGCCGTTGGCCCTCAGCACGGTCCGTGAAGCAGATTCTGTCGTCAGGGCCAGAAGTGGGGAGGTAATCGTCATCGGCGGACTAATGCAAAACATTAGCAGCAAAGATGATGCCGGGTTGCCGGGCGTAAGTGATATTCCGATCGCAGGCAGTCTGTTTAAACAGCAAAGCAATATTAATAACCGAAGTGAACTGGTAATTCTACTGAGACCGATAGTGGTAGAGTCAAACAAAACCTGGTCAAACTATATCAAGGACAGCGCCGGTAGAATAGAGAAACTAAAATACCTCGAACCCTAAGGTGAGTAATGTACCAACAATACTACGGTTTGTCCGAGAAACCCTTTAGCTTAACACCTGATACTGATTTCTTTTATCAGAGCTTTACCCACCAGGAAGCGTTGAATGTGCTAATGGTGGCGATCAAGTCTGGCGATGGTTTCATCAAGGTGACGGGAGAAGTTGGTACCGGTAAAACCCTGCTTTGTCGCAAGTTACTCGATGCCCTGGATACACAGTACAACACTGTTTATATTCCGAACCCATACATGAGCTGCAACGCCTTACTCGCTGCAGTGCTGGCGGAAATGGGTATTGCCGAGAAGCTGGATAAGGAGAATTATCTCGCCTGTATCAATGATTACCTGATCGAATCGGCCCGGCAATCCAAAACCACGGTGATCATTCTGGACGAGGCACAGTCGTTACCGGAAGAAAGTCTGGAGGCGATTCGTCTTTTAAGTAATCTGGAAACCGAAAAGAAAAAGCTGGTGCAGATCATACTATTTGGTCAGCCTGAACTGGATGAAAAACTCGCCAAAAGCAGTATTCGGCAGTTGCAGCAACGTATTATGCACGCCTACCGGCTCAAGCCCCTTAACCGGTCCTCAATTCGCTGTTACATTCAGCACCGCATTCGATCGGCAGGTTACATCGGTCCTGAGTTATTTGATCGGCAGGCCCACAAGCTGTTGTTTAAGATCAGCCAGGGTGTACCGCGTGTGATTAACGTCTTGTGTAATAAGGCGATGATGCTGTCTTACGCCAGTGGTGAATTTCACGTTCACAGAAAACATATAGCGGCAGCTGCGCTCGACAGCAAGGTCAGCGTGCCGGTCCAATCAGGCCGCCAGGGTCCTCACTACAGATTTCAGATTACAATGATGAGCCTGTTGCTGGTCGCAGTTGTGGTGGTGGGCAGCTATCAATGAGCGTTATTAATAATGTGCTAAAAGACCTGGAGTCACGCTCCAGTCAGTTTGTTCCAATCGAAATTGCTTCTGTAGAAGCGGCGGTTGCGGAAAAGCCGGCACAATCCAGATACCTCGCACTGCTGATTTTAGCCCTGTTAGTAGTCGCAGCGATATTGTGGTTTTATCAAAACCAACAGAAACCAGCGGAGACAACCAATGTGCCTGAAATAGCAATTGAAGTCCCCGTAACCGAGGTACCGGTGGCGCCCGAAGTAGTCGATATCGTCGAACACAACCAGATCATTGGTCTGCAGATAAATGAGTCGGCCAATGAAATGAGTG
>JAPUFZ010000148.1 GCA_027293245.1 Gammaproteobacteria bacterium | reverse complement strand
TATCGGGCTCGGCTGCTATGAGGTTGAGAAATCGGTGCATTACCGCGACCGAATCGAGTAAAGCCTCGTCCAGGTTGACATCGATAATTTGCGCGCCGTTTTCCACCTGCTGGCGCGCGACGCCGAGCGCTTCTTCGTATTTCTCCTCGATGATCAGATTTTTGAAGACTGCCGAACCGGTGACGTTGGTTCGCTCGCCAATATTGACGAAAAGTGAATCCGGGTTGATCGTACAGGGTTCAAGCCCTGACAAACGACAGGCCGGCGTAATTTCTGGTATTGAGCGTGGGGTTATGCCATCGACCGCGTCGCGTATCGCCCGGATATGGGCTGGAGTAGTGCCACAGCAACCACCGACTATATTGAGCAATCCACTGCTCGCCCATTCCCGTGCCTGGGTCGCCATACTGGTTGCCGACTCATCGTATCCCCCAAAGGCGTTTGGTAACCCCGCATTTGGGTGGGTAGATATATAGGTATCTGCGATAGCGGACAGCGCTTCGATATATTGACGTAATTCCTTCGGGCCGAGAGCGCAATTCAGACCGACCGCTATGGGCCGGGCGTGTCGGATTGAATGCCAGAAAGCCTCGGTGGTCTGTCCCGATAAGGTGCGACCCGAGGCGTCGGTGATGGTGCCGGAAATAATAATCGGTAATCGTTTACCGAGTTCGCCAAATACCTGTTCGACCGCGAAGATCGCCGCCTTGGCGTTGAGGGTGTCGAATATTGTTTCGATCATCAGCAGATCCACACCACCGGCAATTAAGGCTCGGGTTGACTCGCAGTAGGCCTCGGCTAGCTGGTCAAAACTGACATTACGAAAACCCGGATCTTCAACATCGGGTGAGAGGCTCGCAGTACGGTTGGTCGGACCCAGTACCCCGGCAACCAATCGGGGTTGCTCCGGGGTTAACTGGCTGTAGTGGTCAGCGGCTAACCTGGCGAGCCGGGCCGAGCTTTCACATAATTCCGGCACCAGTGGCTCCATCGAGTAATCGGCCATCGCAATGCGCGTCGCGTTGAATGTATTGGTTTCGATGATATCGGCGCCAGCCTCCAGGTAGGCTTTGTGAATGTCGCTAATTATGTCGGGCCGGGTCAGTGATAGCAGGTCATTATTGCCGCGCAGATCGACCCGCCAATCCGCGAACCGCTGTCCGCGATAGTCAGCCTCGTCAAGCCCATGCGCCTGGATCATGGTACCCATCGCACCATCGAGGATCAGGATACGCTGTTTCAATGCGGTGGATAGATACTGCGTATTTGGCGTGTTCTGCGAATTGGTCATGAAATTATCGTTTGACAGTATTAAAGAATGCATATATAAACATATCTTTATGTTATAGTAAATACCTTAATGCATACCCTCGACACACTACTGGTAGGACTGCGCGCGGCTGGGGAGCACACCCGCCTGCGTATCCTCGCACTTTGTGCACGCGGGGAGCTTAGCGTCTCGGAACTGACGCAGATCCTCGGACAAAGCCAGCCCAGGGTTTCACGGCATTTAAAGTTGATGGTGGAAGCAGGGCTGCTTGAACGACTGCCAGACGGGGCCCAGGTCTATTTTCGGGTTTCGGATCGGGTTGAGGTTTCGAAACTGGCGCATGCCCTGATCGGTTTAATTCCTGAATCCGATATGATCCTGAACCGCGATCTGTCGCGACTGCAGCAGGTACGCGACACGCGCACAAAAAAAGCGCAGGACTATTTCCAGCAGGTGGCTAAAAGCTGGGATACGATTCGTGCGATGCATGTGCCGCAACAACAACTCGAACAGGCCTTGCTGGAAGTAGTCGGTTCCGAGCCTGTCGGCGAGTTACTGGATATAGGTACTGGTACCGGGCGCATGCTTCAAATTCTGGCTGATCGGGTGACGCGCGGGATAGGGGTTGATTTAAGTAGTGGCATGCTCGCTGTTGCGCGAAATAATATCGAAAAGGCTGGCATGGCGCATATCCATGTGCGCAAGGGCGATATGTACCAGCTGCCACTGGATGATGCCAGTATAGATCTTGCTATCTTGCATATGGTTTTGCATTACAGCGATGATCCAACCGAGGTTATTCGGGAGGCAGGCCGTGTATTACGCACGGACGGTCGGTTAATCCTGGTTGACTTTGCCACACATACAGAGGAATACCTGCGCAGTGAATTCAGGCACCACCGTCTAGGATTTTCCGATGATGAAATCAGCCAGTACTTCGAGAATACGGGTTTTTCTGTGCAAACGGAATTCCGCCAACTGACAGGCGATCCACTCACGGTCAAAATCTGGCAGGCGCATAAATCAAACAATATTCTATCCATTGCCGGTGGCGGTAAAAAAGCCCGGCGCGGAAAAACTTAAAGGACCTATTATGACGAGTAGCCGGCCCCTGAAATTTTCTTATGAATTTTTTCCTCCACGCACATCGGTAATGACACGCCGATTATGGCGCGCGGTTGGACAGCTTGAACGCCTGGAACCTGAATTTTTCTCTATGACCTATGGTGCACTCGGCAGTGATCAGCAAATCAGTATCGACGCAGCGATTGCGTTATACGAGGAATCACCGGTACCGGTCGCGGCCCATTTAACCTGTGCCAACGCCACACGCGATGAAATTGATACTGTGGCGCGGAAATTCCATCGCGCAGGTTTTAATCGTATCGTGGCCCTGCGGGGCGATTCCGCCAACCAGATCAGTTCAGGTAATGCCTATAACGGGGCAGCCGAGCTTGTAAAAGGACTCCGCAAGATAGCCGATTTTGATATTAGCGTCGCCGCCTACCCCGAGGTTCACCCGCAGGCGAGCAGTGCAGCAGCGGACCTGGAATACCTGAAGCGGAAACTCGATGCCGGGGCAAATCGTGCGATCACGCAGTTTTTTTTCGATGCAGACTGTTTCCTCCGATTCAGGGACAGGGCCATCCGAATCGGCATCGAGAAACCGGTTATTCCCGGGATCCTGCCGATCCATAACCTTAGTAAGGTGAGCTCGTTCAGTCAGCGTTGTGGTGCATCGCTGCCAAATTTTTATCAGGAACTGTTCGACAAAACTGTAGATGATCAGCAGGCTCAGTATCGCTTGTCAGTCGATCTTGCGGTCGAACTGTGTGAGCGACTCGTGCGCGAGGGGGTCGAGCGGATCCATCTGTATACGCTAAATCAAACCGATATGTGCCTTGATATTAGTCTGGCGCTGGGTGCCAATGTGTCCTCGCTACAGATGCCCAGCGCCGCTTGATTTTATGGTGGACTGCTTTTCGACAAGGCCGGTTCTGACCGGTATTCAAGCCCGAAAAATGGGTTAGTAACTTCGCTCAACGGCATAATCAGCCAGAAACATCAGGGCTTGTTTGAATTCATTTTGCGGTAGCGACTTAATGGCTGCTTTTGCCAGCGTCGACTCAGACCTGGCTTGCCCGAGTGTATAGGTCAGGGCGCCGGTTTCATCGAGGATGTTTGTTATCGCGCCTATATGCTCTAGCCCACCCTCTTTAATCGCTTTTCGAATAAGGGCTTTTTGCTCGGCGTTGCCATGCTGCATCGCATAAATCAGTGGCAAAGTGGGTTTGCCCTCGGCCAGATCATCACCGACATTTTTACCCAGTTCATCGCTGTTTGCGGTGTAGTCGAGCGCATCGTCGACCAGCTGAAATGCGGTTCCCAGGTGCCTGCCGAAGTCGGCCATGGCCTGTTCA
>JAPUFZ010000147.1 GCA_027293245.1 Gammaproteobacteria bacterium | reverse complement strand
GTGAGCGATGAGGAAATTGCCGAGGAAATATTTTAGGCGTCTATCAGATTTAGGTAATCTCCCGCGGAATAATTATTTTGGCCATGGCTTCTTATCCATTCGGTAGACATTATTAATAACAGAGTTTCGCGCACGATTTCTCTATTGGTATCATGTCCGTATGGCATGCACCACAATAAAGGCGAGTCTGCTCATCCGTGTAAAAGCCTGGCTTTTTTATGGGGTATGGAACTCAAGAAATCAATCGAGTCTGACCCTATGATGTCTATGATTTCACTTGGGTAACGAAATCATTTATAGGTTTTCATGAGGGAATAGTATAATTTGGCATGTTAAGTTGACAGTACCGACGTGCGTCCGTTGAACAAGAACGAGCCTATGAGCGCGGCCCACTTTTCCAACGTTTGTCAACTTGACAGTACCCTCCGAAGGCATACCTTCACGCCCTGGAAAAATCTAACGGTTTAACACGATGGAAATCATGGGAAACTGTTTTTGCAAAAATTGTTAACTTGTCAATATAATTGAAATTAATAAATACTAAATGTCCAATTCACATTAAGTAGAATGCTTAAACTGTGTGACTATTTATTACTGTGAGTTTTAGCGACATTTTTCACGACCTCATTAAGAAAGTATTTCAAAATTAAATGTTCGGGTACCTGTGGATGGGGATGCTTTAGATAGCGCTTTTCGGGGTCGGATCGATCGCCGGTATGTTGTTGTTTTCCTAGGTAATTTCAATTCCATTGGCGATTTCCGCCCGGACACGAGGCGGGCTCCATAGCAGCTTACAGCTTTCGATCGGTGGGCTGACCTGCTGTTTCGGGCTGTACGTATTGTCATCCTGAATCATTATTTTGCCGCTATGAGGCATGGAAGTTAAGTATAATAAGTTTCCTAATAGGAAATAAATATTCATACCAGTTGACAAAATATTTTTATTACTTTAGCTTGCCTGGCACTAAGCCAACCGAACTGAGGGTAGAACAATGTGCGGAATTGTCGGATTGTTTATCAAGAATCCTGAACTGGAAAAAGACCTGGGAAAATTGCTGTCGGACATGCTCATCGAAATGACCGAGCGTGGACCGGATAGCGCAGGGGTTGCTGTGTATCACGATCCGGTCGAAGCGGGCGCCACCAAGCTGACTGTGCTTGCGCCGAGCGGGGACTATGCCTGGGGCGATCTGCACAAGGGTCTGATGCAGGTTTTCGATATAGATGCCGTTGTCACCAATCGCCGTGACCAAGCGGTGATCAAGGTTGTCGCCGACCCGACACTGGTGCAGAACTGGTTGCAGGAACAGCATCCCGAGTTACGAATCAACGGTGTCGGTGAAGTGATCGAAATTTTCAAGGACATTGGTCTGCCGGCCGAGTTCATCGAAAACTTTGATCTCGAAAGTTATAGTGGCACCCATGCGCTGGGGCATACCCGCATGGCCACCGAATCGGCGGTCACCACCGAGCATTCGCATCCGTTTTCCACCGGCAAGGATCTTTGCCTGGTGCACAACGGTTCATTATCGAATCACAACCGCCTGCGTGATTTTCTGCGCACACAGGGCATCAAGTTCGAAACCGACAACGACAGCGAAGTCGCGGCTGGTTACCTGACCTGGCGCATGCACGAAGGAGATTCCCTCGACGAGGCGATCAAGCACGCGATTGAGGATCTCGACGGTTTCTATACATTCGCCATCGGCAGCAAGGATGGTTTTGCTGTGGTCACCGATCCGATCGGCGCCAAGCCAGCGGTCATGGCGGAAACCGACGACTGGGCTGCGATGGCTTCTGAGTTTCGCTCCATCGCCCAGCTTCCGGGTGTTGAAAACGCCAGAATCTGGGAGCCGAAACCAACCGAAATCTATAGCTGGTACCGGGAGTAAGCAAATGACTACATTCGATTTGAAAGATAATACGGTGCGCGAACTGAACCAGGTGCTGCACGAGGATTCCGCGGCCAACCAGAAATTCGAGGTTAACAATCCCGGCGGCAAGCACTCGATCGCGGTCGGCAACATGTACCCCTGCGATATCACGGTTAACGGTCATGCCGGATACTACTGCGGTGGAATGAACAAGGAAGCCAACATCACCATAAACGGCAATGCTGGTTCGGGCTGCGCGGAAAACATCATGTCCGGGACGGTTCAAGTCAAGGGTAGCGCTTCCCAGTATTGCGCGGCCACCGGCCACGGCGGCATGGTCATCATCGAAGGTGATACCGCGGCGCGCTGCGGTATCTCGATGAAGGGCGTCGATATCGTCGTCGGCGGTTCCGTCGGTCACATGTCCGGTTTCATGGCGCAGTCCGGCCGCATGGTTGTTTGTGGCGATGCCGGTGACGCGCTCGGTGATTCCTGCTACGAGACGCGTTTTTACGTGGGTGGAGAGGTTGCGAGCTTGGGCGCCGACTGCGTCGAAAAGCCGATGCAAGACGAGCATTTGGCCGAGCTCAGTGAGTTACTGGAAAGAGCCGGCATGAGCGACAGGGACGTATCGCGGTTTAAACGCTACGGCTCTGCGCGCAAACTTTACAACTTCAATATCGATCACACTGGCGAGTACTAGGAGAATTGACAATGAGTAACGACGAATTCAAATCTCGCCTGCGCGAGTCACACACTTTCCCGCGTCACGTCATTGCTGAAATTCAGCGTGCGGCTGACCAGGGCATTTACGACATTCGCGGTGGCGGCGCCAAGCGGCACATCCCGACTTTCGATGACTTACTTTTCCTCGGTTCGAGTATTTCACGCTACCCGCTGGAAGGTTATCGTGAGCGCTGCGACACCAACGTTGTGTTGGGCACCCGCTACGCCAAAAAACCGATCGAGCTAAAGATTCCGATCACCATCGCCGGGATGAGCTTCGGCGCCCTGTCGGCGCAGGCCAAGGAGTCGCTGGGACGTGGCGCGAGCATCATGGGCACCAGTACCACCACCGGTGACGGCGGTATGACGCCAGAGGAACGTGGCCAGTCCAAGATCCTGGTGTACCAGTACCTGCCGTCGCGTTACGGCATGAACCCGGACGACCTGCGCAAAGCCGACGCGATCGAAGTAGTTGCGGGGCAGGGTGCTAAACCTGGCGGCGGCGGTATGCTGCTAGGGCAAAAAATCTCGGACCGCGTCGCCGAGATGCGTAACCTGCCCAAGGGTATCGATCAGCGCAGCGCCTGTCGCCATCCCGATTGGACCGGTCCCGATGATCTGCAAATCAAGATCGCCGAGTTGCGCGAGATTACCGACTGGCAGGTGCCAATTTACGTCAAGGTTGGTGCGACACGTACCTATTACGACACCACCCTAGCGGTCAAGGCCGGCGCCGACGTCGTTGTCGTCGACGGCATGCAGGGCGGCACCGCTGCAACCCAGGATGTGTTTATTGAGCACGTGGGGATTCCCACGTTGCCGGCAACACGCCTGGCGGTCGAGGCGCTCAAGGATATGGGCATGCACCGCAAGGTACAGTTGATCGTCTCCGGTGGTATCCGCACCGGCGCCGACGTCGCCAAGGCGCTCGCGCTCGGCGCGGACGTGGCCTCTATCGGCACCGCGGCGTTGATCGCGCTGGGCGATAACAGCCCCAAATACGAAAAGGAGTATAACAAGCTGGGTACATCGGCTGGTTACTACGACGATTACCAGGACGGCAAGGACCCGAGCGGTATATCGACTCAGACTCCGGAGCTGTCGAAAAACCTCGACCCCAAACTGGGCGGACGCCGTATAGCCAACTACCTGAACTGCCTGACCCTCGAGCTGCAGAGGCTGGCTCGCGCCTGTGGTCACAATCACGTTCATAACCTCGAGCCCGAGGATATGGTGGCGCTGACGGTCGAAGCGTCGGCAATGGCCAAGGTTCCACTGGCAGGCACCAGCTGGATTCCTGGGCAGGGTTTCTAATAGATCAATCGAATACAACAGCGAAATTCGTGAGGAGAGAACCAAAATGAGTAAAGATTTAGAGAAAATAGGGAAGGAAAGAGGCATCAAGTATTTTCTGGTGAGCTGGGTTGATCTGTTTGGTTCGTTACGCGCCAAGTTGGTACCGACGCGCGCTATCAAGGGGATGCAGAAAAACGGGGCTGGTTTTGCCGGGTTTGCCGCATGGCTGGATATGACGCCAGCGCATCCGGACCTGTTTGGAGTTCCCGATCCAGACAGTTTCATTCAGTTACCGTGGAAACCGGAGATCGGGTGGGTGGCGTCCGACTTGTGGATGGATGGCAAGGAGGTTGAGGCATCTCCGCGTGTTGCCTTGAAGCGTCAGCTGGCCAAGGCGATGCAAAAAGGCTATCGCATGAAGACCGGTGTTGAATGCGAATTTCACCTGATCAACCACGATGGTACCGATATTGCAGACAGCCGAGATACTCAGTCCAAGCCCTGCTACGATCAGCTCGCGTTGATGCGTCAGTATCCGGTTATTGGCAAGATCTGCGATTCGATGCTGGAAATGGGTTGGAACCCGTACCAGAACGATCACGAAGATGCGAACGGCCAGTTTGAAATGAACTGGGATTATGACGACGCACTGAAGACGGCCGATCGCCATGTGTTCTTCAAATACATGACCAAGACCATCGCCGAAGAAGCCGGCCTGCGCGCGACCTTCATGCCGAAACCCTTTACCCATTTGACAGGTAACGGTTGTCATGCCCACGTCTCACTGTGGGACAAGACTGGCAAGAAGAACCTGTTTGCGACCAACAAGAAGGATCCGCGAGGACTGGGGTTGTCACCACTGGCCTACCAGGCACTTGGCGGCATCATGCACAGTGCCGAAGATCTGACCGCGATCTTCAATCCCACGGTCAACTCGTTCAAGCGAATCAGTGCACCACGTACACTTTCGGGAGCAACCTGGTCGCCGAATGCGGTGACCTACGGTGGTAACAATCGCACCCACATGGTACGCGTACCAGAGGATGGTCGCTTTGAGCTACGTTTGATGGATGGTGCGGCAAATCCCTACTTGATGCAGGCAGGGATACTCGCCTCAATACTCGATGGAATCGAAAACAATCGAGATCCCGGCGATCCGATCCATCTGAATATGTATGAGGAAGGTCATCGGGTAAAGACTGCGAAGAAGCTGCCTGGCAACATGCTCGACGCGTTGCGCCAGTTCGACAAGAACAAGGTACTGCGAGCCGGTCTTGGTGACGATCTGGTGAATGCATTCGTCAAGCTGAAACTGGAAGAATGGGACAGCTACTCCAAAGATCTGAGCAAATGGGAGCGTGACAATACTCTGGATTGTTGAATCATTTTTGACTCACCCACGAGCGCGCCCGGATTTTGGGGTTATGACATGATAGCCAGCCCCCAAAAAATAGGTATCCTGTTGCTCGACGACTACCCGATCATTCCATTCAGCTGTGTTGTCGATTCACTGCGCAAAGGCCAACCTGCTGGCGGAAAAACAGAGTCTCGGGTAGGAATTCTTCGCGCCTGAGGACAATCTGGTTACGGCCAGCTACGGTATCACGGTGCCGACCCGTCCGCTGAGCGAGGCCGACGGTCTGGCAACCCTGGTGGTATGCGCGCCCAATATTGCTCCTTCCCGCCGGTCAATCCTGCCAAATTTCAGCCGCCATGCATGCCGATGACCAGGTGCTTCTTTCGTAGACCCAATACTCAATAGCTGGTGTGTGCCGGAAGCAGAGATTATGGAACAAATCCTG
>JAPUFZ010000146.1 GCA_027293245.1 Gammaproteobacteria bacterium | reverse complement strand
CGCAACCACTCGGGGTTTAGGCAGTGAAGAATTCAATATTCTGGGCGCCATCATCACGCGGTTGATAGATAGCGGCGCGCAAGAAAATGAAGCCCTGTTCGAACAATGTCGAAATGAGGTGTTGGCGCTTTGCGATGAATTCCCGATTTACCAGGAAATAGTGGCCGGGCCCTGACCATGATTACGGATTATGGTCGGCCGGACAGGTTTCGATGTAAAATAGGGCGCAATATAATGAAGAACCTGGGCTAGTCCGGCGCCATCCCTTTCTCGGTGAGTTCGGCGATGGCTTCCCCGGTTTTGCCCAAACCTTCCAGACCCATGCCCTTTAGTACATAGGGCGCCTTGGTAAACTGGATGCCGGTATAATCGATAATCTCGATCCGGTTGCCCCATGGATCAAGGAAATCCATAAACGGGCCCGGCAATAATTTTACGCCCATCGTTTCCAGCGCATCCGCCACCAGCTGGCGATCGTCAACTACCAGGCCAAAATGCCGGTCATCGTCAGGGGCCTGCCGGCGTCCCCTGGAAAAGTTGATGAACTGGTCACCCAGGTCGATAAAAACTGCGTTGTCACTACGGCTACGCAATTCGAACTCCAGGAAACCGCCGTAAAACTCAAGCGCCTCATCGATATCACCGACCTCAAGGGCAACGTGATTGACGCCAATCGCGCGGGCTTTTTTAGGCTCGTTCACTAGTAAGTTCCATTAATATTGGTAATAATTTTTATTTAGAAATTCAACTACATCATCAACTTCATCATCAAACCAGCTTATTCCCAGATTGTCTTTACAAAAACGTACTTGAGTACCCAAATTGGCCAGGCTTTGGACAAATCTATTTTCGCGGGTGTATATAGCCGAACCATGGCAAGCAGTGCATTTTTCTGCGTGCAGCTCACTGCCATTATTGATGTCAGCGGCATTAGATAATGCGGTAAAACTCATGGCGGATATAAATAAAATAAGAACTCTCATAGGTATCCCCATATTATCTACTGGCAAGATGTGCGATTCACATTGATTCTGTGATCCCGGGTACCAACCCTGTGACACTCGATATGGTGTGCGAGTTAAGTACTGCCCGGAACACTGTACACCCATTCTATATATCGTGACAAATGAGTTATCAGGAATCCGTTAATCCGCTAACAATTCCCCTTGGCAATGCAGCCGACTTTTCAAAGTGATAAGATTAATGCGAGTGCCGGGCAGCATTAACAGGTGGGACGGGGATATGGCATATTTTGACTATAACGAAAGTGGCTCCAGTGACTCGCAGAGCGATCAAGTCACCGTTCTGGAGGGGTTATCCAAAGATGAATGGGCGATGGTCATCCGTCACGCCCGAAATATACCTTTTACTCAGGGTGAGATTCTATTAAAGGAAGGGAAAATCGACGATGCCGTGTATATCGTTGAGGAAATTCTTCACAAGGATGACTAGGCTCCCTGGCTTATTATCGGTCCAGGCCAACGCCTCTAAAGCGTGAGTGGACGGTAAAAAAAGCACCGATATCGAGCAGGGGCCACGGCGGCATCCATGCGCCCGGTGCTGAAGCGAGACAGTCGCTTACAGTCCGGGAAGTCTCCCCGCTGGCATAGTCGGCGATGGCTGTGCCAAAGGCGGTCCCGCGACTAATGCCGGAACCATTATAACCGCCTGCAAGATAAATATTATCGCGCTGCAGACCGAAAAAATTGGTACCGTTGCGGCTGATACCTTCGACACCGGACCAGGAAAATTCGAATGCTACCTGCGCTAATTGTGGAAACCGTTTATCGAATGCTGCCCGGTGGATAGGCTTTCGCTGGATCAGTTTTTTATCCGGCAACAACTTGGAGCCATAATATTCGGCAGCATTACGAATGCACAATCGATGATCCCTGGTCAGGCGCAGGGTTGCCCCACCACCGTGGAGAGAAATAACACCCCATTCGCTCAGGCTGCCAAGGCTGGCCAGTTCCTTTTTGCTTAAGACCCGCGTAAAACTACCTGATAAGGTGCTGCCGATTATATAGCGCCGCAGGAAACCGAGTGTGGGCGCCTCATAATTCATTGCCAGGAGGAGCTTGTCGGTCTTTACCTCGCCAGTTGCAAGGTGGAGGGTTATCGGTTTCCCATCCTCGATCTTAAGTGCCGGGCTTTGCTCATGAAGCCTGACGTTGGCTGGTAAGGTATCGGCGAGTCCGCGTACCAGGGCGGCCGGTTGTAACAGAGCTCCACCCGTGACATGGATGCCGACCTGGTAGAGATCGGTGCCGAGTCGATCATGTAAAGCGGTTTTATCAAGAACCCTGTGGTCGATCTCCAGGGTTTCGAGATAGTGCAAGAAATGTTCGTATTCTTTCATTGCCATGCGGTCAGCGGCAGTATGATAAATGCCTTGCTCGCACCATTGACAGTCGATAGCATTCCTGGAAACTTGCGCGCTTAATAGATCCAGGCCTTCCCGATTGATGCGATTGACCCGCCGGTAGTTTTCAATCTGTTTGAGGACGACCCCGCCCGGGAACTGGCTGGTGGCGACGGCAAAGCCGGAATTGCGCCCGGAAGCGCCCTGCCCGACCTGCCGTGCATCCAGTAATAATATTTCCTGATCGGGATGAAGTTCGCCCAACCGGCGGGCGCAAGCCAGTCCTGTCAACCCCGCCCCAACCACGACCCAGGGCACCCGGTGGCTCCCGCTTAACGCCTGGCGGGCCTGACGTTCAGGCAATAGCTCGGCCCAGCCGTGGGAATCTGTAGGGAATTTTGTATTAACTGATATCATGAATAATGCCCGGACCATGAAGACTGGATCGCCAGGGTCAGTTGCATTATAAGGAATCGCTCCTTTATGCCAACAACAGTAGCCCGCATTTCTCACCAGGGGGCGGGATGGCGGTTCCCGGCTCCTGCCTACACCGCATTCGTGCTTCCTTGCACATCATCGCGCAAGGCTTTGGATTCACAAGGGATTTTCTGAAGGAGCGGAATAACAGTGCGTATTGCCGACTGAAGAAAATTCCTTGTGGATTCAAAGAACAAGCGAGGGCCCGTCATCCTGGTGAGAAATGCGGGTTAGATCTGACAAAAAAAGCCCCGCATGAAGCGGGGCTTTCAGGTACTACAGTTCAGGGTTCTGAACGGCTTACATCATACCGCCCATACCACCCATACCGCCCATATCACCCATTGGTGGCGCTGCTGCTTTGTCAACTGGCTTGTCGGCTATCATCGCTTCCGTGGTGATCAGCAGACCAGCAATCGAGGCCGCATTTTGCAGTGCAGAACGGGCCACTTTGGTCGGGTCCAGAATACCCATTGCGATCATATCTCCGTATTCACCCGTGGCAGCATTATAGCCGTGGTTACCTTTTAAGCCTTTAACCTTGTTGACTACAACCGAAGCTTCGTCACCGGCGTTGACCACGATCTGGCGT
>JAPUFZ010000145.1 GCA_027293245.1 Gammaproteobacteria bacterium | reverse complement strand
CGGGTGAAAATCGAACCCTGGTCCGAGCGGATAGTATGTGTCGTACCACAAATCATCTTTTTTACCTTTACATTCATTGCCTCTAGTGCCGATGCCATATCATCAAGAAAATCGCTTTCAGCCTGTGCCTCATCGCAGACGATACTGTGCGAAAACAGGGTTGTTATACTACTTAACTTCCGCACGCCACTAGCGCCCAGTTTTAGATGCTCTCCTTCAATTTCCAGTTGCGTATCACAAAGCTGCAAGACCTGCCGATGGACGCTTTTGTGTATACGCATCACCAACCGGGCTCGTCGTGGCAATTGCATTATCTCCCCTGCCTCGTTAGGACTGTTCCAGCCATTGCCCGAGGCCCCTACACGGATCCGGTGAATGCCAATTTGTCCATGACTCGACTCTGGCAACCTCTCGCAAATCGCATCGGCGAGGGACTGTGCATGGTCCACTACCAGTCGAGACCCGCTTATTTTGAAGACAATATCAACGACATCATCGGGTATCCGAAAGCTCTCCGCCGCATCTTTGTCATCTTGCCAGTACACAAGAATATCCAGTCACAATTTGTCGGTAAATATTGATTCAAGCACAGACTCCCAGTTTGCGGGCGTGTCCCCGAACTGTGGCTTGATATCAATTCCAAAAAGCACTTCACCCGCCTGTGCGCGTTTTCTTACCGCCGCCTGTAAATCATCGAAGCTGGTGAGCTGGTGTTCCTGAATCAGTATCTCGCTTAACCAAATCATCCAGGGTGCTCCAATTTACGCGTAATCCGCAAAACTAACAGTGTCATAATAGCGCGCACGATAATACAGACGTGAAACTTCATCAGTCGAGCCATCAGCATAGGCCTTACGCCCATGCAAAACATTGTTACAAATAATACCCTGCCCGCGTTTCAATTTCAGGCTTACAGCGAATTCGTTATCTCCCAATAGTTCAGTTACCAGATCCACCGCCTGTTTGGTCAGCTCATCGGATTTCCAGCTTATATAACGGGGTCGCGATGAATATCGCATAGCCAGACGACCCGATTCACTATCGACGCTAAACACCGGCCCCGATTCGGCCGGCCTGATAACCTGACCATTTTGAACATTGGCCGGCACCACCATCACCGCAGGATCCATTAACGCGACCAGCAATTCTGGCGCGGTATCACGAATTTGCAAATAAAGCATCTCGTGATCAAGCAGAAAACTGTCGCCACCCTGATGCGCCGGGTTTACACAATACAACAAAAAAGCACCTATACGAGCACTCGTGGGATTGTAATAGCCATCTGTATGCCAGTTAAGCGCCCGCGAGCTATAGGGAATATACATCGATCGCTTATCCGAGGCATCGACAGCCTTCAGTGCCGTAACGCCATCCATTTCCTGATCAGGACTGGATTCAAACCGATGCAAACCCAGCCTGCGGCCCAATTTGAGGAAGTCTTTCCGGCTGAGTAAATGCCTGCCCCTGTCTATTTCAAAAAAGGCAAAGTTAAACGCCTGCATCTGAGTTGCCAGGTTCTGCTGTGTCTCGACTGAGAAACTCGAAGCATCGGCGATATTAATTATCCTGGCAGGATTCAGGCACCGATAATGCTCAAGCCTGGTTTCTCGCCAAATTTGATACGCCGATTCATTTTCCAGCAAAAATGGCGACCCTGTGCCGGAAAAGTGTTGAAAAACGGGTGGATTAACGTTTTTAAGCGTATTTTCCATGATTCTGAGTAGCCCCATATTTAGCTGCTGTACAATATAAAGTTTATTACACTAGCGCAACGATTGGAGCATCCCATCGGTAATGGCGCAAATACTTTTTCAGGTTAGGTTTAACTATTTGAATTCTAAAGAATAATTACAATTCCAGGAGCAACATCGGAGCGAGCTTATGAAGACAGGGTTAATCGATCTATCTCATTAGGGATAAACCAGGAAAAATCAGCATCCCATCGGGGGAATAGCCCAAAACCTGTTATTCAACCAAACTAGTGGTCGGCATAGCCACACTACATTGCTTACCAGCTGCCAGCGACAATCACAATACCTTTTATGAGGAGAAAACTATGGCTAAGAAGGTACATGATACTCCAATGCTCGATGAGTTGGGCGGAGGGCCCTGGCCGAGTTTTGTCGATGGTATAAAACGCCTGCGCGACGATCATCCAGACAAGCGTATAAAAGGCGTAGCCAATTCACTGCTAGGGCAATTGGAACACTCCTACGAAACCCGCAAGGGTTACTGGAAGGGTGGCACGGTCAGCGTCTATGGCTACGGCAGTGGCATCATTCCCCGATTTTCTGAAGTTGCCAGCACGTTCGAGGAATCAAAAGAATTCCACACGCTGCGCGTTCAACCCCCGGCTGGTAACTATTACACAACCGATATGTTGCGCCAGCTGGGTGATAGCTGGGAAAAGTATGGTTCGGGTCTGATTACCTTCCATGGGCAAACCGGCAATATTATGTTTATCGGTACAACCACCGAAAACACCCAGCATTTTTTCAACGAAATCAACGCCTATGGATGGGACCTTGGTGGCGCCGGCCCCTGTGTAAGAACCGGAATGTCCTGTGTTGGCGCCGGTCGTTGCGAACAGTCTTGTGCCGATGAAATGAAGATTCACCGTACCCTGTTAAATAACTTTACCGACGACGTTCACCGCCCTTCACTGCCTTACAAATTCAAATTCAAGGTATCGGGTTGCAGCAACGACTGTATGAATTCTATCGAACGTTCAGACTTCGCGATAATAGGTACCTGGCGCGACGACATGAAAGTCGACCAGGATGAATTTAAGGCCTACGTTGCTAAAAAGGGTCGACAACACACTATCGACAACATCATTACACGTTGCCCGACAAAAGCCCTGTCACTCAACGACGACGATTCGCTTGAGGTCGATAATCGTAATTGCGTGCGTTGCATGCATTGCCTGAACGTTGTTCCGAAGGCGCTATCTCCCGGGGATGACAAGGGTGTCACCATTTTGATGGGCGGAAAACGCACGCTAAAGATTGGCGATTTGATGGGCACGGTAATAGTGCCGTTCATGAAACTCGATACCGAAGACGATTACGAAAAACTCACAGATTTAGCCGAGGAAGTTATTGACTACTGGGCGGAAAACGGACTCGAACACGAACGCTGCGGGGAAATGGTCGAACGTATTGGACTGGTCAATTTTCTCGATGGAATAGGCATTGAGGTCGACCCCAATATGGTATCGGAGACCCGTACTAGCTCCTACGTACGCATGGATGACTGGGATATCGAAGCAAAGAAATGGTTTGACCGAAAGGCCAAACAAAAACTTGCCTCTTGATGCGTCTTAGTAACCCGAGAAACAGGAACGAATAATGGCCAGAACCGAAGCTCAACGAACTCCAATCGAATCAGGTTGTCCTGATGGTTTTCAATATATGCACCCAGTGATGCGCAAAAATTATGGCGACTGGGCCTACCATGAAGATCCACGCCCCGGTGTGCTGGTGCATACCGCCCATGGTGGCGATAAGATCTATACCGTAAGAGCCGGTACCCAGCGTATCCTCGACGTTTTCAGCTTGCGCAAGCTCTGTTCAATTGGTGATGAATTCGCCGACGGCTATGTGCGATTCACCATCCGCAGCAATATCGAATACATGTTTACCGATGCAGCAAAGGTAGCGCCCCTGATAGAAGCCCTGGAGGCAGCAGGTTTTATTGTGGGTGGTACCAAAAATTCGGTTGCAATGATTGCTCATACGCAGGGCTGGTTGCACTGTGATATTCCGGCAACCGATGCATCCGGTGTGGTGAAGGCGATGATGGATGAACTGATCGACGAGTTTAAAAACTGGAACATGCCCAACCGTGTCCATATCACGACTTCATGCTGCCAGATCAACTGTGGTGGGCAGGGTGATATTGCGATTAACATACAGCACACCAAACCACCTAAGATCAATCACGACCTGGTCGCCAATATTTGCGAGCGGCCTTCGGTCGTCGCCCGCTGCCCGGTGGCGGCGATTCGTCCTGCACTGGTAGATGGTAAACCGTCACTCGAAGTTGACGAAAAAAAATGCATTTGCTGTGGTGCCTGTTACCCGCCCTGTACGCCAATGCAAATTAACGACCCGGAGCATTCCAAACTCGCTATCTGGGTGGGTGGTAATCACTCGAACGCGCGCAGCAAGCCGACTTTTCAGAAGCTGGTGGCTGCGGGCCTTCCCAACAATCCACCCCGTTGGCCCGAAGCCACCGCCGTCGTCAAGAATATTCTGCAGACTTACAAAGAAAATGCCCGCGATTGGGAACGCATGAATGACTGGATCGAACGCATAGGCTGGCCTCAGTTCTTCGAACTCACTGGATTGCCTTTTACCAAGTTCCACGTCGATAACTGGCGGGGTGCACGCCGTTCGCTAAACGCATCAACCCACATCCGCTTCTAAGGTTCGAGGGATTATCAGGTGAAATTTGGAATAATGGTAAGCGCGGGACCCTACACACATCAGGCCTCGGATACGGCATACTACTTTACCGAAGCGGCTCTTAAAAATGGCCACGAAATAGTGCGGGTATTCTTTTATCACGATGGTGTTAATAACGGCACCAGCCTGGGTGTACCGCCGCAGGATGATCGCAACATCACCACGCGCTGGTCGGCGCTGGCTGAAAAGTATGATCTCGATATGGTGCTCTGTGTCGCTGCCGCGCAGCGCAGGGGCCTGCTCGATGAGAACGAAGCCAAGCGAGCCGGTAAAGATGTCAGCAACATGGCTGCGGGCTTTAATATTTCAGGCCTGGGCCAACTCATCGATGCCGGCATACAGGCCGACCGTTTGCTGGTTTTCGGCGACTAGGGATCACTCATGGCAGTAATAAAAAAATTCCTGTATGTCAATCGCAAAGCGCCTCATGGCTCTATTTTTGCGCTCGAATCTCTCGAAGTCGTTTTAATCGGTGCCGCATTTGATCAGGACGTCGCTTTGGCATTTATCGATGACGGTGTTTATCAACTGATGCGAAATCAGGACACCAGTGGCATAGGTACGAAAAATTTTTCTGCTACCTATAAAGCGCTGGGCGATTACGATATCAGTAAAATTTATGTCGAGAAGGAATCCCTCGATTTAAGGGGCCTTAGTAAAGATAACCTGATGCCGTTAACCTGGGAAGACGAGGACGATGACTGGGCAGAAAAAGACTCGATCCAGGTCGTCAGTAGCACAGAGCTCGCGGAAATTATTGATAATCAGGACGTTATTTTTAGCTTTTGACGCACGCTTAATTAAACAAGCCTAATATGACAATATTACACATCATTAATAAATCACCTTTCGAGAAAAATTCACTCGATACCTGTTTGCGGCTGGCAAAACGGGGATCGGCGATTTTACTAATCGAAGATGGCATTTACGCGGCTCAAAAGAACACCGCTGTCGGCAACAAGCTTGCCGCTGCAGCTGCCACTCACTCCCTATACGCGCTGGCGCCGGACCTGGACGCACGTGGTATCGGTAAAGACAAAATAATAGACGGCATCTCTCTGGTGGATTACGACGGATTTGTACAACTCACGACGGAAACTTCAGGGGTGCAATCGTGGCTTTAGTTTTTATTATTTCGCATCAAAGTCTAATTTTAAATTAACAGCAGAGGTCAACAATGACGATAGAATTGAATGGAAAATCTTACGAAACCGATGAAGAGGGTTACCTGGTTAATCTGAGTGACTGGACCGATCAGCTAGCTGAAGAAATGGCCAAGGCCGATGGTTCAGAACTCGATGACCCCCACTGGGAGGTGATTAACTTCCTGCGTGAATATTATGAGGAATATCAAATTGCCCCGGCGGTGCGTGTTTTAACCAAGGCAATTGGTAAAAGAATGGGTAAAGAAAAAGCAACCAGTAAATATCTCTACGAGCTATTCCCCTATGGCCCTGCAAAACAGGCCTGTAAATATGCCGGTTTACCAAAACCTACTGGCTGCGTCTAATCTACGTTGAATGGATAACGAATTAAGTGTCGTTGTTAACCCTCATATTCGTTTTGCTATTCTACACTGCGACTGCGACACTGGTTGTCGGCCTGGCGTATAAAATTCGTTTATACGCTAAAACTCCCGCCCCACTACGAATTCCTGTTACCCCCGCGCCGATAACGCGCTGGGGTGTGGTAGCCCGCATGTTTTTTGAAGTGACCTTGTTTAATAGCCTGTTCAAAGCAAATAAATGGATTTGGCTATTTGGCTGGCTGTTTCATGCGGCATTGCTACTCGTCCTGCTGCGGCATTTCCGCTATTTCACCGACCCTGTCTGGGGCTGGATTGGCGCTATTCAACCCTACGGGAAGTATGCCGCGTTTGTCATGATATTTGGACTGGCCGGTTTATGGGCAAGGCGCTTCCTGGTAGATCGGGTGCGTTATATTTCATCGCCTTCCGATCATTTGATGTTAGCGCTGTTGATTGCCATCGGCTTAACTGGCCTGGGTATGAAGTATGTTTCACATACCGACATCGTCGCCGTTAAGGCTTTTTTCCTGGGTTTGATGTATTTTGACTGGCAACCCCTGCCATCCGACCTATTCCTCGTCATCCACCTGAGCCTGGTCGTTTTATTGATGATTATTTTTCCATTCAGCAAGTTACTTCACGCACCCGGGTTGTTCTTTAGCCCGACTCGCACTCAGGTCGATAATGCTCGCGAAAAGCGGCATGTCGTAGGCCTCTAACGGGGGAACATAGTAATGAATGCTAGAGGTACACATGCTCGACTTTGAAACCCCAGTACTTAAGCAATACCCGATTATCCCACTAATCCAGCCTGGGGTAATGGCGCACAGTAAACCATATGTCGCCAAGCCGGAGATCCAGGGGAAAATCGGTTTCCCTGAGGAACTGGTCGAAAACTGGCAGGAAGTAGCGATAAAGAAAATGGGCGAACTGGTGAGTAAGTCCCGGGCGCTGCGAGTATTTCTCGATAGCTGCGTAAAATGTGGTGCCTGTACCGACAAATGCCACTATTTTCTCGGCACCGCAGATCCGAAAAATATGCCGGTTGCACGCCAGGATTTATTTCGCGATGTCTATAGGCGCTATTTCACCTTTGCCGGCAAGTATTTTCCGAAACTGGTCGGCGCAAAGGAGATGGACAAGGAGATGCTCGATGACTGGTACAGCTACTTTCATCAGTGCTCACAATGCCGGCGCTGCTCAGTCTATTGCCCTTTTGGCATCGATACCGCGGAAATTTCCATGGCAGCCAGAGAAATACTGGACAGCGTAGGTGTCGGCCAGAAATACTGTAATGAAATTATCGGCAAAGCCCAGACCATCGGCAATAATCTCGGACTTCGAGAACCCGCGTTGCTCGACACGCTCGAAGGACTGGAAGAAGATATCGAAGAGGAAACCGGGGTTGTGGTTCGTCTGCCGCTCGATCAAAAAAATGCCGACATATTACTGGTCACACCCTCTGCTGACTTCTTTGCCGAACCCCATGTCGATGGTCTTATAGGTTACGCCAAGGTCTTTCACGCAGCCGGGCTGAGCTGGACGCTGAGCAGTCACGCCAGCGAAGCTGCCAATTTCGGCATGTTCATCGGCTCTCATGAAAACATGCAAATACTGGCCATGCGAATCCGTGACGCGGCCCTCGACCTCGGTGTCAAGCGTATTGTTTTCGGTGAGTGTGGCCATGCCTGGAGCGTCGCCTACAATTTTTTAAATACCCTCGCCGGGCCTTTCGATTTTCTCGATCCGAACTATCCGGTGCCACAGCATATTTGTGAAGTTACCTACGACCTGATCCAGCGCGACCTGCTGACACTGGACAAATCTGCCAACGATGACAAGGTGCTAACCTTTCACGACTCCTGCAATATTGCACGCGGTTAGCGCATGGGCGATATGGTCGGTGGGCAATTTTTTATTCCACGCGCAATCATCAAGGCCAGTTGCAACCATTTTTACGACATGGCAGAAGATACGATTAAAGAAGCTACTTTCTGCTGTGGCGGCGGTGGCGGCCTGCTCACCGATGACCTGCTTGAGTTACGTGTCAAGGGGGCACTGCCGCGCATGGAGGCCTTGAAACAGGTAGTAGATGATTACGGCGTGACTCATATGGTGGCTATTTGCGCAATTTGTAAAAGCCAGTTCAGCAAAATCCTGCCGCACTATGGGTTTGAGATGGACCAGGTGATCACCCTGCACCAACTAGTTGGCGATGCGCTTGTGCTGGATCAAGGCACCTCAAACTTGGATTCAAATTAAATCAAAACAAAATATAGATATAGATTCATGGATCATTAATGGCTACTTCAAAAGATGAAATGAAGCATAAACTGACATTTAGGTTATACCAGGACGGCGATGATAAATGGCGCTCGCAGGGCGACAATATATTCCTGGAAGACACGTCGCATAAATGTCCCACCTATGTTCATCGCACACCGCCTTGCCAGGCAAGCTGCCCTTCCGGCGAAGACGTGCGCGGATGGCTCGACATAGTCCGCGGTATCGAAAAACCGCCGCAAGGCACTAGTATGCAGGAATACGCTTTTCGTCGATCTACCGACGCCAATCCATTTCCGTCGATGATGGGCCGGGTTTGCCCGGCACCCTGTGAGCAGGGCTGTAACAGGAATCAGGTTGATGATTTTGTCGGCATTAATTCAGTCGAACAGTATATCGGAGACACGGCCAGGAAAGAGGCATTCCGGTTTGCTGAAGCGCCCGCAGTCGGCGATAAAAGAGTCGCGATCGTCGGTGGTGGACCGGCAGGAATGACTGCCGCTTATCAACTACGCCGGAAGGGCATTGCCAGCACCATATTTGATGATCATGAAGAGCTTGGTGGCATGTTTCGTTACGGCATTCCGGGTTACCGTACACCACGCGAATACCTGGATCATGAAATACAGCGGATTATCGATATGGGAGACATCGAGATTCGCATGAACACCCGCATAGGTCGCGATGTTTCAGTCGAGCAGTTAGAGCAGGACTTCGATGCCATCCTCTGGGCCAT
>JAPUFZ010000144.1 GCA_027293245.1 Gammaproteobacteria bacterium | reverse complement strand
TGCCGGCGCGGTATCGACCTCCCTGACGGTATTCATACAGGATACCCTGCGCATTATTGTATTGCTTAGCTATATGTTCTGGCTCAACTGGCAGTTGACTCTGGTTTTTCTGCTCGCCGGTCCCATTGTTTTTCTGATCGTAGCCAGGGTATCGGGGCGATTTCGCGCCATCAGCAAGAATATACAAACCTCAATTGGTGATGTATCACACATAGCCCAGGAAGTTATTGACTCCAATCGTATCGTTAAAATATTTGGCGGTGATGATATAGAGCGGGCCAAGTTTGGCGATATTAACCAGCATAATCTGAAGTTGAATCTTAAGATGTCGATAGCGAAATCGATCAGCATGCCCTTGATTCAGTTCATCGTTGCCCTTTCATTTGCGGGAATTGTTGCATTCGCAACCTCCGAATCGATGCGGGGTCTGATCAGCACCGGAGATTTTGTTTCATTTCTATTCGCGATGACCATGTTATTTGCGCCCATGCGCACGTTGTCGTCGATTAATGCGAATATTCAAAGGGGCATTGCAGCCGGTGAGAGTATCTTCGAATTTACCGCCAGGGAAAGCGAAAAAGACGGGGGGCAGCTCGAACTGGAGCGGGCAGAAGGCCGAATCTCGTTTAAAAACGTGGGTTTACAGTATCGTAGCAGCGAGCAATACGTACTCAGCAAAATCAGTTTTGATGTGGAACCCAATCAAACCCTTGCCATCGTCGGCCGTTCGGGTAGTGGCAAATCAAGCCTGGTCAATCTAATTCCCCGGCTGTATGAACTGGACGCAGGTGAAATTCGTATCGATGACCAGTCAATCCAGGACTACCGGTTAAAAGACCTGCGCCGGCAAATAGCTTATGTCGGACAGGATGTTCGTCTGTTCAACGATACCATTCGTAACAATATCGCCTATGGTGTCGTCGGCGAGGTCGACGATGAGAAAATTATCGAGGCCGCAAAACTGGCCTATGCCTGGGAATTCATCGAGGATATGCCCGATTTGCTGGATACGGTTGTCGGCGAGCGTGGTGTATTACTATCCGGTGGTCAACGCCAGAGAATAGCGATCGCTCGGGCCCTGCTCAAGGATGCCCCCATTCTGATTCTCGATGAAGCAACTTCAGCACTGGATACCGAGTCGGAGCGTTTTATTCAGGATGCCATAAATAACCTGATGAACAACCGAACCACATTGGTTATCGCGCATCGCCTGTCGACGATTGAGCACGCAGACAAGATAATTGTGCTCGATGCGGGCGAGCTCATCGAGCAGGGCAATCATCAAAGCCTGTTAGACAATGACGGCATATACACCCGGCTGCATGCCTTGCAGTTTCACGATACGGATGTAATAGAAATAGCCAGGCCAGTCGGTACAGCCAGGCAGGGACAGCCGGTAGCGCTCGACAAATCTGCACTGACAAACTGGATAAATGTGTCGACTCAAAAGCGCCAGGGATGGTGGTTATGGTCGATGAACCCCCTGTCTATTTCGATGATGCCACTGTCTCTGTTATTTTATTTATTGTCGAGCTTACGGCGTTTCACCTACTGGATCGGCATTTTGCGATCGACACGGCTGCCTGTGACTACCATCGTGGTTGGTAATATTACGCTGGGCGGCAATGGCAAGACGCCAGTGATCATCGCCTTGTGCCAGTTGTTGAAAGAACGGGGATTCAATCCCGCGATCATCACCCGCGGTTATAAAAGTGGTTATGAAAAAAAGAGTCAGATTTTGTCAGGCGGCGAAACCAATTTCAGTGTCGGCGATGAGGCCAACATGCTGTCTGAAATATGCCGGTGTCCTATTGGTGTCGGTTCAAAACGGGTAGCAACGGCAAAAATGCTTTTGCAAAACTTTCCGCAGGTAGACCTCATATTATCTGACGATGGTCTACAGCACTATGCTCTTAAACGCGATATAGAAATTGCTGTCTGTCGCTACGTTGCTTTCGGTAACGGCTTACTGATTCCGGCCGGGCCCATGCGCGAACCCCTTAGTCGATTGCGCCGGGTTGATATTACGATTAATCGAGATAGCGATCAGATTATCGAATCATTGGACCAGGTGTGGAATTTGCAAAATCCGCAGGATAAAAAATCTATCTGGGATTTTAAGGGGCAACAGGTACACGCCCTTGCCGGCATTGGATTTCCAGAAATATTCTTTGCCAGTATCAGGCAAATAGGTATAGACACCATCGAACACGAATTTCCGGATCACCATGATTTCAAATCGGAGGATCTGGATTTAAATCCAGATTTGCCAATCCTCGTCACGCATAAGGATGCGGTGAAATTGAAAGGTATGGCGAATCCGGACATCTGGGTTGTTCCGCTCGGCATAGAATTCTCGCAAGATCTACAGAATCAAATAATGAAGTTACTGGAGGCCAAACACAATGGATAAACACCTGCTCGATATACTGGTTGATCCAATTACCAAGGGACCATTGATTTACGACAAGAAAAACCAGGAGTTACTTTCAAGAGCTTCACGACTGGCCTATCCAATTAGAGATGGTATCCCGGTGATGCTGCCGGAAGAGGCTCGCGAGCTCAGCAATGAAGAAATAGAAAATCTATAGCAACATGGCGGTCGATTTTCATATCGTCATCCCGGCACGCTACGCTTCTGCTCGATTGCCGGGAAAACCACTGCGTTTAATACACCACAAACCGATGATTCAATGGGTTTATGAAGCGGCAGCAGGTAGTGACGCTAAACAGGTGATTGTCGCCACCGATGATGAACGTATCAGTAGCTGTGTGCGAGGTTTCGGAGCTAAGGTCTGCATGACCAGCGACGGGCATCAAACCGGTTCGGATCGTCTGGTTGAAGTGGCACAAAAATTTTCCTGGGACGATGATACCATTGTCGTCAATCTGCAGGGGGATGAACCGTTGATGCCGGCCTCTAATATGACCCAGGTGGCGCAAAATCTGCAGAGCTCGGATTGTGATATGGCAACCCTGCATAAAATAATCGATACCGAGCGGGCGCAGAATGCGAACCAGGTCAAGCTGGTACACGATTACCAGGGTCGCGTATTGTACTTTAGCCGTTCGCCCATTCCATTTGATCGGGAGCAAAAGCATATCGATTATTGCGGGCATATTGGCATCTATGCATATCGCGTCGGTTTTCTGAATACCTTTACCAGGCTTGAGATTTGTGAAATTGAGGCGGACGAAAAACTCGAGCAGCTACGGACCCTCTGGCATGGTTATTCGATACACACCGAATTGGCCGCAGAACCACCGGGACCCGGTGTCGATACCGAAGACGACCTGCTTCAGGTAATACGATTAATAGATCAATCTTAATCTTAAACTATGAAATATTCATGGAAGCTTGATAAACACCAGGTCCTGTTTAGCAAGTATTTTAAACTGGAAGAAATCAGCCTCTCACATGAGTTGTTTGGCGGTGGTTACAGTAATGTTTTTAGCCGAGAAATTTTTGAGCGTGGCGCGGTCGTGGCGGTATTGCCTTATGATCCGGAACGCCGCCAGGTGGTGTTGATCGAACAGTTCAGAGCCGGTGCAATCGGGGACGCTGAATCGCCCTGGTTGCTCGAGTGCGTCGCCGGTGTAATCGAGGAAGGTGAATCCGAAGAGCAGGTCGCAATCCGCGAAAGCCAGGAAGAAGCCGGCTGTAAGATCAGACAACTACATCGCATCAGTCGTTACTACGTGAGCCCGGGTGGCACCACCGAGCTTTGCACTTTGTACTGTGGAATTATCGACGGCACAGGCGTAGGAGGAATACATGGCCTTGCCGAGGAAAATGAGGATATTCGCGTCGAACTAGTCGACGCCGACCTCGCTTACCAGAGGGTCCGTGATGGCACAATCAGATCATCTGCGACTATCATAGCCCTGCAATGGCTAGAGCTGAACGAGCAGCGCTTAGTCCTCTAAAACGCAAACGAAATTGCGATCATGCCGACGCCGCTGAGGACGATGGTATAAGGCAGAGCCGTATACATCCATGAACATCAAAAGCAAAATAACTTGAAAGTTACCGATGGTTTCACGGTAAACCGAACCAGGTGAGGCCATGCCAATGACGATTGCCTCGATTGCCAGTAATCCACCGGGTTGTAATGGATAGCATTTAAGCGCCATCGCCAGGGTCATAATAAATTCGATAATCAATACCCAGCCGGCCAAAAATGGATTTATCACGAAGACGATGGGGTTGATGATCAAAAAAGCCAATATCAGCTGTTTATACCATATCGGTGATTGTCCCAGGAAATTCGAAAGGAATGCCGAGCCGAGTTTTGATGTCATTGTGGATAAATATCTGCGATAGGAGTAGTTTCATTATAACCACAAATATTTGCGTTGTAGATTAATAATCGACGAGGATTGAAATCCGGCTCCTGAGCCCGCACAGGGCAAAAGGCAGGTGTTTTTAAGAGTAACTATCGGGGGAAAACCCATTGGCCGAATGGCTGTTGAAAACAAAACAGTTCGTGCTGCAAGCCTGGCGTTGGCTATTATCGCAGGTCACGCGACTGTCGAACACGGAAGGGGGGCAGAAGCTGATTCAGCGGCTGCGCAGCCTTGACTTTGCTGGTAGCTGGCAGCGCCTGCTGTCAATCGCAAGCAAGTTGTTTACCCGGTTTAGCGACAGGTTCCCGGTATTAGCGGAGAAACCGGTTATAACGGCAATATTATTATTGCTGGTTATCGTGGGGGTCTATCAAATTAATCCTGGTCACAGTCTGGACGATCTCAAGGAATCCGGAGAACTGCTGGTAATTTCCCGTGAATCACCAACCACCTGGTACCAGGATAATGAGGGGCCAGCTGGACCTGAATACGATTACCTGGAATCGTTTGCCGAGTTTCTTGGTGTAGAACTGCGTTTCGATATTCGTGAAAACAGCCAGGCGGTTCTGGAACAGATTGCCGGGGGCAAGGGCCATCTTGGAGCCGCCGGGCTGGTTCGTCATGATTCACTCGAGGATCAGGGGATTGTGTTTGGACCCGAATACCAGCAGGTAGACCAAAAGGTGGTTTGTCGCAGAAACAATGGCAAACTGCCGCGCAATGCAGAAGAACTGGCCGACTACGAAGTCGTAGTCGTTGCCGACTCGAGTTTCGAGGCGAATCTGTTTGATTTACAGGAAGACTATCCTGACCTGTCCTGGGATTCGGTTAGCGATATCGACGTCGAGCAGTTGCTTGAACAGGTATGGCGTCGGGAAATCGACTGCACGGTTGCTACTTCCAGCGCGCTCAATATCAAGCGACGTATTTACCCCGAACTGCAAGCTGCCTTTATTATTGAAGAAAATCAATCGTTGGCCTGGATGCTTTCGCCCGAGTGGACTGTGCTTTCCGATGCGATTGAAGCCTGGCTTGAGTATATCGATCGAAATGGAGAGTTATCTGTCCTGAAAGACAAACACTATATTGTCGAGGAATTTGATTATGTCGATATGCGTTCGTTTATTCGTAAAATCAAATCCCGCTTACCAGGGCTAAAATCGGTTTTTCAGGAGGCGGCCGAAAAACATCAGGTACCCTGGACCCTGCTCGCGGCCCAGGCTTATCAGGAATCGCACTGGAACCGTCGCGCAAAAAGCCCAACCGGTGTACGTGGCATCATGATGTTGACCCTGGTCACTGCAAAAGAAATGGGTGTTGCAAGCCGGCTCGACGCCAAACAAAGTATCATGGGCGGTGCAAAATACCTGAAGTTGCTGGAGTTGCGCATACCTGAAGAGGTCAAAGGCGATGATCGTTGGTGGTACGCGCTGGCGGCTTACAACTTAGGTATGGGGCATGTGCATGATGCCCGTAGCCTCGCCGATGAACTCGACCTCGATCCCGATAGCTGGCTCGATCTGAAGGGTGTACTGCCCCTGCTACAGCAAAAGAAATACTACAAGGAACTTAAATATGGCTTTGCACGTGGATCAGAGTCCGTTGTTTACGTGCAGCGTGTGCGTAATTATGCGAATATCCTGCGCGCCCAGATAGCGAAATCACGTGGTTCACATACCGGCTAAGTTTCCCAGGATTATTCCTGTGAGGTGCAACAACTGACAATCAGCATTAGCACGCTGATCAGTAACAGCACACTCGAAATTGCCAGCAACATCTCGGCCATGGTGATGTTAAATAGTATAATCGGCGTATAACCGCAGGCTGTTTGTACTTCAAACAGGGCCGGAAACCATTTGTCGAGTGCAAACCAGGGTGGCAGGCCAGACTCCATGTTACAGTCGCCAAAAACCCAACCACGTTCCACCGCCAGGGTTTGCCAACTGCGTTCAACGAATCCAGTCATCATGCCGGTGTTGACTAGATGAAGCCCTCGCATTAACCATTGATTACCGTCAACCAACAGGGCAAGTATGGCGACGACGATAAAACCCAGCACCCAGATGCGAATGTGGATGCATAATACGCAAGGCCATTCGCCGAGTACGTACTGATAGAACAGGGCCGAAAATTCCAGCGACAGGCCGAGAACGAGGAGTAGTATCCAGTACAATTTCTGGTGGCTTAGTAGACGTATTTTTCCCAACATTAATTTTTCCTGCAAAAGTGAGTTAGCAGCCTTGTCGGACTAACAAAATTCAAGTGAAAACCCTGGAAAGAGTCATTGATGAAACAGAGAACCGTAACCAGTGACAGCCTGTTTGCATCCAACCAGCTTCAGGCTATGCCATGCCAGAGCCTGATTGCTGGTCACTACCGGTTTGCCAATGGTCTGTTCAATCTGCTCGATTACCAGTGAGGCACGGATCGCAGTGCAGGATATAAACAGTAAATCGACATTGTCGTCGCAAACCCTGCTCGCGGCATTGGCTATCTCCTGTGGTGGAATTCCTGTCATGTCGATATCACTTTCATAACCAAAACCAGCGATATTGACAACTTCAATACCATGGATTTCGAACCAGGCCGCCATTTCGAGATTAACGTCTTCGATATAGGGTGTTAGCACCGATATTCGCCGTGTTTCAAAATGAGCAAACGCGGCAAGTGCAGCGCTGAGCGGATTAGTTACCGGAACGCCAGGACAGCTTTCCTGCACCAGCTGCTGAATTTTTTCAACGCCGTTGGCGACGGTACCCGAGGTGCAACCGTATATCATCGCGTCGAGCGTGAAACCGGGTAGTATGCCGCCTGCAGCACGACTGATATCACCTGCCATGTTACGCAAATTCTGCATCGTCACAGGGTTAGCATTGAGCACACGATTGGTAAATAGCTCGACGCCTTCGGGGTACATGCGACGCAAGTCCTGCTCAGAATTACAATCGGTCGCCAGTGCAATCAGGCCGACACGACCGGCGGGTGCCACCCTGTCCAGTTGTATATCGTGTTCAATAATCTGCGATTGAGTCATCTTTTTCGGTCATAACAGTTTTTTACTCCGTACTTTCTTCAGGGGCCGGCAATTCGAGTGAATTAGCAAGCCAGGCCTGAAACAGCGAATAGCCAATAACAAGAATGACAGCCCCGGTAAACAGTCCGATCATGCCCGAGGAAATAAAACCGCCAATCGCGCCGAGAAATATAATCACGGTCGGTACATTGATGCCCCTGCCCATCACCAGTGGTTTTATAATGTTATCTATAACACCCACCACGAGACTCCAGGCCAGGAATATGACAGTTGTCAGGGTATTGTCATTGGTTACAAACACATAGATAGCAACACCGATAATCACAGGCAATGCACCGATCTGTACTACGCCCAGTACCAGGCATAGTAAGGCCCATACACCGGCCGCAGGTACATCCATAACCACAAATCCAGCCAGTGCCAGCGCACTTTGTATCAATGACACGCCAAGTATGCCCTGGGTGACACCGCTGACAATCTTACCCGATACGTCGGCATAAGCCGGACCGTTTTCACCGATCAGGCGGGTCAGGAAGCGCACGCTAAAATCTTTACAAATGTCAGCATTGGCGAGCACGAACCCCGAGATAACAATCGCTGCGATAAACTGGAAGAAACCAATACTCATGGCGCCGACCGAAGCCAGTAGCGATTCGCCAAAGGTTTTGAGTTCCGGTGCAAATTGAATCAAAACAGCTTCGATATCCTGAGTCGCGTTTAGCCAGAACGCATAGAGTGGCTCGCCGATAAGGGGCCAATCCTGAAGAGATTCCGGTGGCACGGGTATTATATTTTCGCCCCGGGTAAATTTTCCGGAAAGGGTCTTCAAATTGGCAATCAAGGCACTGGAAAAACCGATTGACATAGAAACTAACAATCCCAGGCCGCTAAAGGTTATCAAAAAGGCCGATATCCTGTCGCTGTTACCCAGTTTAGCGGTCACCCATTTGTGAATCGGGTAAAGCGATGTGGCGATAATTAAGCCCCATAATATTGGTACGAAGAAAGGTCGGATAATAGTCAGACATAGATAGATCACCAGTACTACCAAACCGATACGCACGGTGGCCTCTATTGAATTAACGATAAAAACCCTTTGCTTTTTCTGTTTTTCATCGTTTGAAATTTCACTAGACATATTCCATTACTCCTAAGGTAAAAATTTATTGGGATTCAGGTTACGACTTTACCGAAATCAATTGTCGGTAGAGTTCAGGGTCGGTTGCACCTTCGGTGCCGAGGATAAAAATCCGGCTGTTTTGATCGAGCTCCAGCTGTTGTACCTGTTGCGGATTATTTTGTGCACTAATCAGGGCTGCTAGTCCGGCGACAGCCGATTCACCGGCTTCAATCGCCGGGTCGCCGTCAAAGCCCCGCGCCAGCAATTGCATGGTGAGCGG
>JAPUFZ010000143.1 GCA_027293245.1 Gammaproteobacteria bacterium | reverse complement strand
GCCAAAAACGATATTCGTGTCGTCTGTCTGGGCGAAGTTGACGAACTCAATGCGGCAGTCGGAATTGCACTCAGTTTTCTCGAAGACATACCCGAGCAACAGGCATTATTCGCGGTACAACACGACCTGTTTGATATTGGTGCGGAGTTATGCCAGCCAGGTAAAAACCTGATTCAGGCAGTGCATGTGGATGCCATAGAAGCCAGCGCGGCCGAGTTCAACGAAAACCTGCCACCACTGAAAGAATTTATCTTACCGGGTGGTTCACAGGCAGTCGCTTTTTTACACCTGGCGCGAACTATTTGCCGGCGTGTCGAAAGGTCCCTGGTTTCACTAAAACATAGCGAAGCCCTGAATCCGGTTACGGCGCAATATATCAATCGCCTGTCTGATCTGTTGTTTATACTCGCCCGTTCAGTAGCCCATCAGGATTGCGGGTCAGAGGTTTACTGGCGATCCAAGTATTCACGCCTCAGCGAGGACTAACCCCGCTCCTCAGTCGAGCAAGAAATCCAGTGCCTGGTCGGCAAACTGTTGCGGTTGCTCGGCGTGCAGCCAATGGCCTGCCGTGGCGACCGTGCTCACTGTTGCCTGTTTAAAATGCGCTGCGATCACCGCTTCCTCCGCTGCGCCGATATAGTCAGAGTGCTCTCCGCGAATGAACAACGTCGGCGTGTTGATTTGCCAGTCCCCGGGCAGATCAGGAAACCCGGTTATCTGCTGCAGATTCTCTTTAATCGCCGGCCAGTTAACCTTCCAGCGCCAATGTTGGTTGTTTCGTTCCAGATTCTGCAATAGAAAGCCGCGCAATAAGTTGTCAGGAATGCTTTCCTGGAGCGCCTTATCGACTGCCGATCGACTTTCACATTGATCGAGCGCCAGCGCAAGCACCGGCTCTATCAAATGATCAAAGGCATGCGAATAAGACACCGGCGCTATATCGGCTACTAGCAGCCGGGAAATTAAATGCGGATACTGAAGTGCGAGCAGGATACCGGTCTTGCCACCCATGCTATGTCCAATCAGTCGACAGGAGGGGATACCAAGATGATTCAACAGGCGGTATAAATCCTCCGCCATGACCTCGTAGTTCATTTCGTCATGGTGAAAGGATTGCCCATGATTTCGCAGGTCAACCGTGAACACTTCAAAATGATTCGAAAACAACCGGCCCAGCGATTGCCAGTTTTTCCCCGAGCCGAATAGTCCGTGGACTATGACCAACGGTTCACCATTGCCGGTCCTGGTGAAATGCAATAAGCCAGGCGCAGCTGTCACTTTTTCCTGGGTATATACAAATCGGTGATAGTCCCTTCTGCCATTTCGGCGGCAAAGTTAAAGGTTTCAGACAGGGTCGGATGCGCATGTATGGTCAATCCGATATCTTCGGCGTCGGCACCCATTTCCAGTGCCAGCACCGCCTCAGCGATCAGTTCACCCGCGTTGGGACCGACGATACCAGTACCGAGTATGCGTTTAGTTTCCTTGTCAAATAGAACCTTGGTTAAGCCTTCGTCTCGGTCCAGCCCCAGGGCACGACCGCTGGCCGCCCACGGGAAAGCACCTTTTACATATTCGATGCCCTGTTTCTTGGCCTCGATTTCGGTTAAACCCATCCAGGCGACTTCGGGGTCAGTATAGGCAACCGAAGGAATAGCCATCGGTTCAAACCACGACTTCATGCCACAGATAACTTCGGCAGCGACCTTGGCTTCGTGCGTGGCCTTGTGCGCCAACATTGGATTACCGACGATATCGCCAATTGCGAAAATGTTGGTAACGTTAGTACGCATTTGATTATCGACCTGAATAAAACCTGCTTCGTCAACCTCGATGCCCGCATTTTCGGCACCAATGGTTAGACCATTGGGACGCCGTCCTACGGCTACCAGTACCTTGTCGAAGATCTGGGGATCGGGCGCCTTGCTGCCCTCAAAGCTAACTTTCAGCCCATTTTTCTGGGCCTTGATTTCGGTCACTTTGGTATTCAGATATATGGCTTTATAGCGTTTTGAAATTATCTTGTTGAGGGGCCGCACCAGGTCCTTGTCACAACCGGGAATCAGGCTATCCATAAATTCAACCACGGTGATTTCCGATCCCAGGGCATGGTAAACGGTTGCCATCTCAAGGCCGATGATACCACCGCCAATAATCAGCAGTTTGTCTGGTACGTTGCTCAGCTCAAGCGCGCTGGTCGAATCCATCAGGCGCTTATCGTCATTTGGAAAGCTGGGAATTTGTGCCACCCGCGAACCCGCGGCAACGATACAGTGTTCGAATCGGATCTGGCTTTGCTTGCCATCATTCACCACGCGAAGATTGTTCGCGTCGATAAACTCGCCGACGCCCGTGACCACTTCAACCTTCCGCTGTTTGGCTAGCTGCCTGAGGCCACCGGTCAACTTGCCAACCACTTTATTTTTAAATCCATTGATTCCGTCGAGCTTAATTTTGGGTTTGCCAAAATCCACCCCATTGGATTTCATGTGCTCCGCTTCGTTAATGATCGCCGCCGTGTGAAGCAGGGCCTTCGACGGAATGCAGCCCACATTCAGGCACACCCCGCCGAGCGATTCATAGCGCTCGACCAGGGTTACTTTTTTACCCAGGTCGGCAGCTCTGAAAGCGGCTGTATAGCCACCGGGACCGGCGCCCAGCACCAGTAACTCGGTACTCTGCTGCGCCGTTTCGGCTGGCTTTGTGGCCCCAGCCTGGCTTTTTTCTGCAGCGCCGGCCGCAGTTTTTTCGGCCGCCGCATCTTTATCATCGGTTTTCAGACTCGCCAGTACTACTCCCTCGACTACCTTATCTCCAACCGCGATTCTGATCGCGCTAATAGTTCCACTGAATGGCGATGGAATATCCATCGTCGCCTTATCCGATTCCAGGGTTACGATGGGATCCTCCTTGTTAACAGAATCACCCACCGCAACGTGTAATTCGATAATTTCGACGCTCTCGAAATCGCCTATATTGGGCAAAATTATTTCTTTTATACTCATGATTACAATAACACCCTTCTAATATCACTAATTACCTGGCTCAGATAAGTGGTAAATCTGGCCCCCTGTGCCCCATCGATTACCCGATGGTCGTACGACAATGCCAGTGGCAGGATTAAACCGGCTTGAAAACTGCCATCAGCTTGATAAACCGGCTGCATTTTTGCTCTCGCGATTCCGAGGATCGCCACTTCGGGCGCGTTCACGATTGGTGTGAACTGCGTACCCCCGATTCCGCCAAGGCTAGATATGGTGAAACAGCCTCCCTGCATATCGTTGGGTAACAACTTGCCTTCGCGCGCGCGCTCGGCGGCAGAGGCTAGTTCTGCTGCAAGCTCATACAAACCCTTTTGATCGACATCGCGTATTACCGGTACCACCAGACCTTTCGGTGTATCGACCGCGACGCCGATATGGAAGTATTTTTTCAGGATTAATCGATCGCCGCTGGCTTCCAGCGAGGCGTTAAAATTGGGGAAGGTTTTCAGCGCGGCCACCACCGCTTTCATCATGAAAACCAGGGCCGTGAGTCGAACACCTTGCTTCTCTGCCTCCTTCGCCAGTGACTTTCTAAAAGATTCCAGATCGGTGATATCGGCTTCGTCGAACTGGGTGACATGGGGTACTGTTACCCAGCTTCTGTGCAGATGGGCTCCGGATATTTTCTGAATCCGGCTGAGCGCTACCGGTTCAATTTCGCCAAATATGGAAAAATCAATATCGGGCATCGCCGATACCGGAATCCCACCACCGGCCGCTACGCCTGGTGACGACAACGAAGCCTTGACAAAAGCTTTGACGTCCTGTTTCAGAATCCTGCCCTTGGCGCCGGTTCCTATCACCGATTCCAAATTGACACCCAACTCGCGCGCGTAGCGTCGAATCGAAGGACTGGCATGAATGATATTACCCGACCGGTCGCCAATATCACCGGCCGGTTTGCCTGGAGGCGGTTTGCGCGCTTTGCCAGGCGCTGCCACCGGGGTTGTCGGAAGACTGGTTTCCTGTGCTGGAGCATCATCGGCCAGGGCTGCAGCTGCTTCCCCGGGCCTGGCCTCGGAAGACCCCGGTTCTGGCTCGGGGCCGTCTGGTTCGGGCGCCGCTTCGGCTTCGGCCGGAGCAATCACTTCGATTTTCGTTATTTCCGTGCCTTCTGATATTCGATCGCCAACCTTGACCATTACCGTCTTTACCTTGCCCGCATGAGGACTTGGAATTTCCATCGTCGCCTTGTCGGACTCGAGCACGATAATCGATTCTTCCACTTCTATTTCATCACCGGGCGCGATTAATATTTCGATAATTTCGATCTCGTCAAAATCACCCAGGTTCGGTAATTTAATCGTCAATAATTCAGTCACTGCTTTCTCCTGCCCAGGCAACTATACCGTCATCGGATTGGGTTTTTCCGGATCGATCTTATATTTTTTGATCGCCGCTTGAACGACCTTGTTGTCGACTTCACCTTGATCGGACAACGCCTTGAGTGCTGCAACTACAACGTAATAGCGATTGACCTCGAAAAATGTGCGAAGCTTCGCGCGCGTATCACTGCGACCGAAACCGTCGGTACCAAGCGTTGTAAACGGCATCGGCACAAATTCGCGCAACTGGCTAACAAAAGCACGGGTGTAATCGGTGGCCATAATAGCCGGACCCTTGCGACCCTGCAGCCGGGTTTCAAGAAAGCTTTTGCGTGCTTTCTTGGTCGGGTGCAAACCATTCCAGCGGGCACAATCGGCTGCTTCCCTGGCGAGTTCGTTAACACTGGTCACGCTCCAGACGTCGGCATTGATGTCGAAATCGGCCTGCAGTAATTCTGCCGCGGCAATTACTTCCCGCAAGATAGTACCGGAACCCATCAACTGGACTTTCAGGCCCTTTTCATCACCCTCCTGGAGGCAGTAAATTCCCTTGATTATGCCCTCTTCCGAGCCTTTCGGCATGGCTGGATGACTATAGTTTTCGTTCATCACGGTAACGTAATAAAAAACTTTATCGTGCAGTTGAAACATACGTTTCAATCCATCGTGAATAATAACCGCAAGTTCGTAGGCAAAAGTCGGATCGTAGGAAACACAGTTTGGAATCGTACCCGCGACAATCAGGCTATGACCATCCTGGTGTTGCAGTCCCTCGCCAGCAAGCGTGGTGCGCCCCGCGGTACCCCCCATTAAAAATCCCCTTACCTGCATATCGCCTGCGGCCCAGGCCAAATCGCCAATGCGTTGAAATCCGAACATCGAGTAAAAAATGTAGAACGGGATCATGTTGAGGCCGTGCGTACTATAGGCAGTTCCGGCAGCAATCCATGAAGACATCGCACCAGCTTCATTAATTCCCTCTTGTAAAATCTGTCCCTTTTTATCCTCGCGGTAGTACATCACCTGGTCTGAATCCATCGGCTCGTATAGCTGGCCCTTGAATGAGTAGATGCCCAGTTGGCGAAACATGCCTTCCATACCAAAGGTACGTGCCTCGTCGGGCACGATTGGCACGATGTTATTGCCGATCAATTTACTACGCGTCAGTGTCGACAGGATGCGCACGAAAGCCATCGTCGTCGAGAATTCCCGCTCACCACTGTCCTGCAATAATGCGTCAAAACTATCGAGCCCGGGTATTACCAGCGGTTCTGCAGTATCGGTCCGTACCGGCATAAAGCCTCCGAGTTGCTCGCGTTGTTTACGCATATACTGCATTTCTTCACTATCGTCGGCGAATTTGTAAAACGGTGTTTGCGCGATTTCATCGTCGCTAATCGGTATATTGAAGCGATCACGGAATGCCTTTAATGCATTTTCACCCATTTTTTTCTGCGAATGGGTAATATTCTGTCCCTCGCCCGCCTCGCCCATGCCATAACCCTTCACGGTTTTGGCGAGGATGACGGTCGGTCGGTCCTTATGTTCGACCGCTTCGGTGTAAGCCGCATAGACCTTATGGGGGTCGTGACCGCCCCGGTTCAGGCGCCAGATATCTTCATCCGACATTTCCGCCACCATTTCCTTCAGTTCAGGGTACTTGCCGAAAAAATGTTCTCGTGTATAGGCCCCACCTTTAGCCTTGTAGGCCTGATATTCTCCGTCCACGGTTTCGTCCATCAGTCGATGTAATAATCCATCTACATCTTTATCCAGTAGATGGTCCCAGTAGGAGCCCCAGATCACCTTGATCACGTTCCAGCCGGCGCCGCGAAACACGGCTTCCAGTTCCTGTATGATTTTGCCATTGCCGCGCACCGGCCCATCGAGTCGCTGCAAATTACAGTTGACGACAAAAATCAGGTTGTCCAGGTTCTCTCTCGATGCCAGTGAAATCGCACCCAGCGATTCCGGTTCATCCATCTCGCCGTCACCCATGAAGGCCCAGACCTTGCGATCGCCCTGCGACTGAATTTCACGATTTTCGAGGTATTTCATGAATCGCGCCTGGTAAATAGCCATCAGCGGTCCGAGGCCCATGGAGACCGTCGGGAATTGCCAGAACTTCGGCATCAACCAGGGATGTGGGTAAGACGATAGTCCATTTTCATTGTCTACTTCCTGGCGAAAGGATTTGAGCTGTTCTTCGCTCAGGCGACCTTCGAGAAAAGCACGGGCATAAATGCCGGGGGCGGAGTGTCCCTGGAAAAACACCAGATCACCTTTATTTTCCTCATTCGGCGCCCTGAAAAAATGGCTAAAGCCAACGTCGTATAGCGTCGCCGCCGAGGCGAAACTGGCGATATGACCGCCCAGTTCGGACGATTTTCGATTGGCGTGAACCACGATAGCCGCGGCATTCCAGCGAATAACCGAGCGGATCGTGTGTTCGATTGCCTGGTCCCCAGGTATAGGACGCTGAGCGGAAACGGGTATCGTATTGACGTAGGCTGTATTAGGAGTAAATGGCAGGTAGGCACCCGAACGCCTGGCCTTGTCAATCAACTTTTCCAGTAAATAGTGTACTCGTTCCGGCCCTTCCCGCTCCAGCACCGATTCGAGGGATTCAATCCATTCCTGGGTTTCCTGCGGGTCCAGGTCTAATTCTTTTGCCATGGGTTACTCGCTTTGGTTTAAATTACAACGAACATCTGAACTACTTTGCACAAATAAGCAACGCGGGATCCGTAGTTTTTCCGAGTCACTGCAGTTAAGATAAGTTTAATGCCGAAAAGCATTATACGCATATTAACTGCATGCTGATTATTCATGTCATAATTAGAAACGATATCTTTAGTTAAATTACCTGATAAATCAATAACAGAATGAATAGATTAACAATCATCAAACCCGATGACTGGCATTTACACTTGCGCGATTCAGCGCGGCTGGATTCGGTCGTCGGTGACAGCGCGAAACAATTTTCGCGTGCGATCATCATGCCAAATCTGAACCCACCGGTGCGAACCTGCGAACAAGCCCTGGCCTATCGCCAGCGCATACTGTCGGCTCTGCCAGTCGGTGCCCGGTTCCAGCCTTTAATGACCCTGTACCTGACCGACAATACCCGGGTCGATGACGTAAAGGCGGCCAGTGGCTCAGATTCGATATTTGCGATGAAACTTTACCCTGCCGGGGCTACAACCAATTCAGAAGCTGGAGTGACGGATATCAGTAAGATTTACCCGGTACTGGAAGCGATGCAGAAATACCAGTTGCCGTTGCTGGTTCATGGTGAAGCGACCGGTGATTCGGTTGATGTATTCGACCGGGAAAAGCGTTTTATCGAATCCAGGCTGGTATCGATTCGAAAAAAATTACCGCTATTGCCAGTGGTTTTCGAGCATATTACGACCACGGACGCAGTCGAGTACGTCACTTCACAGGACGATAAACTCGCCGCGACGAT